>CAYMYD010000072.1:8365-10060 GCA_964394535.1 uncultured Propionivibrio sp.
ACGCCTTTCTGGCTGATTGAACACAGGGTGCCTGTTGGTGCCCTTTTTTCTGGTACACGATGCAAAACATACGCAATTTCTCGATCATCGCCCATATCGACCACGGCAAGTCCACGCTGGCCGACCGGATCATCCACCTGTGCGGCGGGCTCTCCGACCGTGAAATGGAAGCACAGGTCCTTGACTCCATGGACCTCGAACGCGAACGCGGCATCACCATCAAGGCACAAACCGCAGCGCTCGAATACAAGTCACGCAGCGGCGAAGTCTATAACCTGAACCTGATCGACACGCCCGGACACGTCGACTTTTCCTATGAAGTATCGCGCTCGCTGTCGGCCTGCGAAGGGGCGCTGCTGGTTGTTGATGCCTCGCAGGGGGTCGAAGCGCAGACGGTGGCCAACTGCTATACGGCGATAGATCTCGGTGTTGAAGTACTGCCGGTGCTGAACAAGATCGACCTGCCGTCGGCGATGCCCGACAACGCTCGTGAGGAAATCGAGGATGTGATCGGGATTGACGCCTCTCACGCTGTTCTGGCTTCGGCCAAGACCGGCCTGGGCGTCGAGGATATTCTTGAGTCGATCATCGAGCGCATTCCGGCTCCGGTCGGTGACCCCGATGCACCGTTCAAGGCGCTGCTGATTGATTCCTGGTTCGATAATTACGTCGGCGTTGTCATGCTGGTGCGCGTGATCGACGGCGTGCTGCGCACCAAGGACAAGATTCTGCTGATGGCCACCGGCTCCAGTCACCTGTGCGAACAAGTCGGCGTGTTCACGCCGAAGGCCATCCAGCGCGACTGCCTGTCGGCGGGGCAGGTGGGCTACGTCATTTCCGGTATCAAGGAACTCAAGGCGGCGCAGGTTGGCGACACCCTGACGCTGGCAGAGCGTCCTGCCGCCGAGGCCTTGCCCGGCTTCAAGGAAATCAAGTCACAGGTCTTTGCCGGTCTCTACCCGGTCGAATCAAACCAGTACGACGCCCTGCGTGAATCGCTGGAAAAACTGCGCCTTAATGATTCCTCGCTGCACTACGAACCAGAAGTTTCGCAGGCGCTGGGTTTTGGTTTCCGCTGCGGCTTTCTGGGCTTGTTGCACATGGAAATCGTGCAGGAACGTCTGGAGCGCGAATTCGATCAGGATCTGATCACCACGGCCCCGACCGTCGTCTATGAAGTGTTGATGAAGGACGGCGAGATCCTGCAGGTGGAAAACCCGGCCAAACTGCCCGAGCAGACTAAGGTCGAGGAAATCCGCGAACCGATCATCACCATCACCGTTTTTGTCCCGCAGGAATACCTCGGCAACATCATCACCCTGTGTAACCAGAAGCGCGGCAATCAGATCGATTTGAGCTATCACGGTCGTCAGGTACAACTGGTTTACGAGATGCCGATGGCCGAAGTGGTGATGGATTTCTTTGACCGGCTGAAATCGGCCTCGCGTGGTTACGCTTCGCTGGATTACGAATTCAAGGAATTCCGCGCCTCCGACGTGGTCAAGCTCGACGTGCTGATCAACGGCGAGAAGGTCGATGCCCTGTCGATGATCGTGCACCGGGCCAACTCGGTCTATCGTGGCCGCGAGCTGGCGACCAAGATGCGCCAGTTGATTCCACGCCAGATGTACGATGTGGCGATCCAGGCGGCGATCGGCTCGAACATCATCGCCCGTGAAAACGTCAAGGCCATGC
>CAYMYD010000073.1:0-1902 GCA_964394535.1 uncultured Propionivibrio sp.
GGGCTGGAATTTCGCGCCGTCGAGATAACGGAAGTTGGCCATCACGCCTTTGCCGTTTTCTTTCTTCGTCACGCCGACATAGACGCCCATCGTCGCCTGATGGTCAATGCTGCGGTAGCTCATCGGGCCGAAGGGCGTGGAAAGCTGCAAACCACGGAAGGCGGCAATCAGCTTTTCGGTGTCGGTGCCACCGGCTTTTTTCATGCCTTCGGCCAGCGACTTGATGGCGTTGTAGCCAACCACCGAGCCGACCCGCGGATAATCCTTGAAACGTGCCTGATAAGCCGAAAGAAACGCCTGATGCTCGGGCGTCTTGATGGCGTACCACGGATAGCCGGTCACCACCCAGCCTTCGGGTGTTTCGTCCTTGAGCGGGTCCAGATACTCCGGCTCGCCAGTCAGCAGGCTGGCCACCGGTCGATTGCGAAACAGGCCACGGGTATTGCCCTCGCGCACAAACTTGGCGAGATCGGTGGCAAAAAGTACGTTGAAGATGGCGTCCGGCTGGGCATCAGCGAGCGCCTGCACCACGCTGCCCACATCGACCTTGCCCAGTGGCGGCGCCTGTTCGGCGACGAATTCGACGTCCGGCTGTGCGGCCTTGAGCAAGGCCTTGAAGGTTTCCACTGCCGACTGGCCGTATTCATAGTTGGGATAGACCAGCGCCCATCGTTTCTTTTTCATCGCCACCACCTCCGGCATCAGCATCGCCACCTGCATGTAGGTCGACGGACGCAGGCGGAAGGTGTAGCGATTGCCACTCTCCCAGACCAGCTTGTTGGTCAGCGGCTCGCTGGCCAGAAAAAAGACCTTTTTCTGCCTGGCATAGTCGGCCAGCGCCAGACCGATGTGTGAGAGGAAGGAGCCGGTCAGCACGTCAATCCTCTCCCGGCTGAAGAGCTCCTCGGCCATGCGCACGGCGTCACCGGGGTTGGCGTTATCGTCACGAGTGATCAGTTCGAGTTTGCGGCCATGAATCCCCCCGGCGGCATTGACCTCGGCCACGGCCAGCTCCATGCCTTTTTTGTAAGGCTCCAGGAAGGCCGGTTGCGCCTTGTAGCTGTTGATTTCACCGATCCTGATCGGCGTCTGCGCCTGTGCCGCAACAGCCAGTACGGTCACCAGACACCCGGCGCCCACAACCCGAACCAGCGTTGACAATTTGAGACTCATCTTTTTCTCCAGAAAGCCCAAGGGGAGCTCGTTATTGTACGCCTGTTGACGATGGCATAAGCCGCATCCCTCCCGCCGGAAGCTGATCAGGTAAAATGACGACTTTTCCCAGCGAGGGATGCCCATGCCTTCTTCCACCTCTAAAGCCCGCCGGGCCGTCGTCCTGCTTTCGGGCGGACTGGATTCGGCAACGACGCTGGCTATTGCCCGCGACGCCGGCTTCGAATGCTTCTGCCTTTCCCTCGATTACGACCAGCGCAACCGTAGCGAACTGGCTGCCGCCAGCCGTGTTGCCAGGGCACTGGGCGCTACCGAACATCGCGTGCTGCAGCTCTCGCTCGGTGCCTTTGGTGGCTCGGCGCTGACCGATGACGACATCGCCGTTCCGGTCGATGGCGCACAAGCCGGCATTCCCGTCACCTACGTTCCGGCGCGCAATACCATCATGCTGTCACTGGCGCTGGCCTGGGCGGAAGTGCTCGGCAGCAACGATATTTTTGTCGGCGTCAATGCCGTCGACTATTCCGGCTACCCGGACTGCCGACCGGAATACGTGGCGGCTTACGAGAACATGGCCAATCTGGCCACCAAAGCCGCCGTCGAAGGACAGCGGCTGCACATCCATGCCCCGCTGATGGCGCTCTCCAAGGCACAGATCATTCAGCGCGGCACGGCTCTGGGCGTTGATTACGGACTGACCGTCACCTGCTACCAGGCCGATACGGATGG
>CAYMYD010000073.1:2002-5533 GCA_964394535.1 uncultured Propionivibrio sp.
CGGAAGCTGTGGTATAAAGAGCGCCGGTAAATGATTTCGGGAAGGGGGCACCCCGGCACCGAATAACAAAAACGGACATTCGCTTTCATGACCGGTTCGGGAAAATCAGGATTCACTCTGCTTCCAGATAAAAACTCCCTGTCCGGTGTTGACCGTGCACCGGAGCAGGACTACAACCCCTTCGTGGTCATCTGCATCGCCGGACTGGCCGCACACGGTTCCTTCATCTTCCTGTTTTTTTTCATCGGCGCGAACCACTTGGCCATCCTGAACCTGTTCAGCATTGGCATCTGGCTGGCGGCCTTTTTGCTTAGCCGCAAGAGACGTATTGCCAGTGCCGTTCTGCTGGCGCTCTTCGAGGTCATGGGGCACGCCATCATCGCCAGCATTTCCCTCGGGCTGAGTACGGGCTTCCATCTCTATATGTGGGCGGCCATGCTGCTGGTCGGCACGATACCGGGCATCCCGCTGCGCTATTCGTCCCTGCTGGCGTCCCTGCCCCTGTTGCTGCTGGTGACCCTCGAAATGACCCTCGGTGATGTGCCTTACGCTTTCAAATACCCGGAGTACGTCAGATACATGCTGCTGGGCAATATCCTCATTACCGGTGCATCGCTGCTCTTTGCCGGATTCAATATCCGCCGTGAAGACAATCGGCAGCGGCAACGACTGATCGAACTGGCGAACCATGATGACCTGACCCGGCTTTACAATCGCCGTTTCGGCCATCAGGCTCTCGAACAGAGCAAGCGCCAGGCGGAACGCAACGGGCAGCCCTTCTGTGTCGCCATGGCCGATATCGACTATTTCAAGAAACTCAACGACACGTTCGGCCATGATGCGGGCGATGCTGTCCTGCGTGGCGTAGCCGAGTGCTTCAGGACACGCCTGCGCAAATCCGACACCGTTTGCCGCTGGGGCGGCGAGGAATTCCTGATCCTGATCAGCAACTCCGCGCTGGACAGCGCCACAAAACTGGTCGAATCGCTGCGCATCAGCATTCAGGACACGGAGGTGAAAAGCACGCTCCCCCTGCCGGGGATTACCGTCAGTTTCGGGGTGGCCCAGTTTGAGCCGGGCGAGCCGATCGACAAGCTGATCATCCGGGCAGACAATCTGCTCTATCAGGCCAAGGCCGAAGGACGCAACCGGACCGTGCGACAAAGCTGAAAGGACAAACATCATGACGGAATCTGAGAACACGGAAGAGTGCCAGAACGAACCCCCGTCGGCAGTCTGTCAACGCATCCGCATCAACGGCATCGTTCAGGGGGTTGGCTTTCGTCCGCTGGTCTGGCGTCTGGCCAGGGAGCTCGAACTGAGCGGCTGGGTGCGCAACGATTCACGCGGTGTCGAAATCGAGGTTTGCGGCACCCAGGGAAAGGTGGCGGACTTCATTCGGCGCCTGCATCAGGATGCCCCGCCTCTGGCCCGCATCGACACCCTGACCTCGCGTTACACCGACTCGGTGTCCGTCTCGCGGGATTTCTTCATTCTTGACAGCCGGGGGGGGCGTGCCGCGACGATGATTGCCCAGGATACCGTGGTCTGCCGCGACTGCCTGCGCGAGATGTTCGACCCGGAAGGGCGGCGCTGGCGTTACGCCTTCAGCAACTGCGGCCATTGCGGACCGCGTTACACGATCTGTACCGGCCTGCCCTTCGACCGCCAGCGCACCAGCCTGAAAGCCTTTGCCATGTGCGGCAAATGCCGCGCCGAATACGCCCGGCCCAACGACCGGCGACTGCACGCTGAAGGCAATTGCTGTGCAAAATGTGGTCCCCAACTCACCCTGCTTGATGCTGATGGCAGCTTGCTGGCCGGTGATGTAATCGCCCAGGCGCTAACGCTGCTGCAGGACGGAAAAATCGTCGCCATCAAGGGGCCGGGCGGTTTTCATCTGGCCTGCGATGCGCGCAACCCGGCCGCCGTGGCGCGCATGCGCGAACACAAGGGGCATCAGGATAGTCCCTTCCCGGTCATGTTTGCGGCAGCACCCTCGGCCATTCCCTATGTCCAGTTCCGCGTCGGCGAGCCGGGGCTGTTGAATCTGCCGGAACGGCCGATCATCCTGCTGAAAAAGCGCCCGAACTGTGACAAGAAGCTGCCGGGTGTCGCCCCTGGTCTTGCCTGGCTGGGTGTCATGCTGCCTGTCTCTCCGATCCACTACCTGCTGTTTCACGAAGCCGCCGGACGCCCCTCGGGTATCGAATGGCTCGAACAGGCGCAGGATCTCGCGTTGCTGATGAGCAGCGGCAACCGCAACAGCGAACCGGTTTGCATCGACAACCAGGAAGCCCTGACGCGGCTCTCCGGCCTGGCCGACGCCTTCATCATGCACGACCGCGAAATCGTCACCCGCTGTGACGACAGCGTCGCGCGCTCCGGGCCCGGTGGTCTGCAGATCATCCGCCGTTCGCGCGGCTATGCCCCGCGCGCCATCAAGCTGCCCTACGTCGGGCCACCGGCACTGGCCGTGGGCGGGCCGGTCAAGAACACCGTATGCATCACCCGTGGCGACGAAGCGTTCATTTCCCAGAATATCGGCGAACTCTCCAACCCGGCCGCCTTTGCCGGATTCGAGAAAACCATCACGCATCTCCTGAAGATGCTGGAAGTCACGCCGACCCTGCTGGCGCACGACCTGTTCCGCGACAGCTATTCTTCCGCCGTGGTCGAAGGCATGGCACGTCAGTACAACATCCCGATGCTTGCCATCCAGCACCATCACGCGCACATCGCCGCCATCCTCGCCGAGCACCGCCTGACCACCGCCACCTACGGACTGGCGCTTGACGGTGGAGAGCCCGGAATAGACGGCACTTGCTGGGGCGGTGAACTGCTGCTGGTCGACGGCGCACGCTTCGAGCGCGTCGCCCACCTGCTACCCCTGTCGCTCCCCATCAACGACACCCCTTTGTGTTCGCCGTGGCGCTTTGCCGCCGCCATTCTGCATGCGCTTGGACGGCAAGACGAAATTTGCCGCCGCTTTCCTGATCAGCCGCAGGCAGCGGCACTCGCCGCCCGGATTGCAGCCGGCGAGAACTGCCAGCCCTCATCGAGTCTGGGACGGCTGTTCGATGCCGCAGCCGGCATTCTCACCGGCACACACGAACAAAGCTACCGCGATCAGGGGGCGCTGCTGCTCGAAGGACTGGCGGAAGGCTTTGGTGAAACGGAACCCCTCTCCGACGGCTGGCGCATCGTTGACGGCAAACTCGATTTGCTGCCGCTGTTTGCCCGGCTCGTCGATGAGCCGGACCCACGACGAGGCGCCGCCCTGCTCTATGCCACCGCCGCCGCCGGAATCGCCGACTGGCTGCAAACGCAGGCACCTTCGGGAAGCTGTATCGCCGCCGCTGGCGGCTGCCTGCAGAATCAGGTCTTTGCTCGCGAACTGCGTTACCGGCTCGGACAATGCGGCATGAACCTGATCGAAGCCCTGCGCGTCCCGCCCAGTGGTGGCGGCCTGTCGCTCGGTCAGGCCTGGGTGGCGCAACGCTATCTGCTCGGCTCGACACCGGCAAGCAG
>CAYMYD010000073.1:5633-10016 GCA_964394535.1 uncultured Propionivibrio sp.
GCTTGAGTCAACCCGTCGCCAGATCACGCAGCCTGTCGCGCAGGTTACATGAGAGATCGATGACGCCCCGCTTCTCCTGGGTGGTCAGCCTCCTGATCCTGCTGTCCGGGATTTTCTTTACGGAAACGCTGGCCCGCTACTATCAGGCCGAGATTGCCTCGGAACGTCACGCCAGAACGCTGGCCTTTGCCTCCGAACTGCGTGCGCGTTCGGATCGAGAACTCAACTCCGTGCTCTATCTTGCCAGCGGTATCGTCGGTTATCTGGTCGTTCGCCATCAGGAAATCGATCCCAACGAGATCGACCGCATTCTCTCCGTTATCCATACCTATGGACGGCATATCCGCAACTTCACCATCTCCGTCGGGTCAAAAATTTCCTACATTTACCCCCTGAAGGGGAATGAAAGCATGCTTGGCCGCGACTACAGCGAGATTCAAGAGCAATGGCCGGCCATCAGGAAAGCGCTGGAAAAAAAGGAAATCCTGCTGACCGGACGGGTCGAACTGGTGCAGGGCGGCGCAGCGCTGATCTACCGCGAACCGGTACTGGTCGACGGCAAGCTCTGGGGACTTCTATCGACGGTCATTGATCTCGCCTCGTTCCAGAAAGCGGCTTTCAGCGAAGCACAAAGCGACCGCTTCGAATTTGCCATTCGCACCGAAAACCGGGGAAGCTCTGCCGACTCGGCGGCACAGGACGGGGGGCCACTCTACGGCAACCAGAATTTATTCGCCGATCCGACCGCCGTCATCCTGGTTGCCAACATGCCAAACGACAAGTGGATCTACGCCGTGCGCAGCAAGGATCGGCCGCACAGCTTCACCTACTGGGCGATCCGCTGTGCCGGCTGGCTGCTGTCGGCGCTGCTGGCCTTCGGTATCTTTGTCGTTCTGCGTCAGCGCATCACCCTGGCGCGCCTGGCCGGTTTCGACAGCCTGACCGACCTGCCGAACCGCCGGCTGTTCGACGACCGCCTTGAACAGGCCATCTGTCGCCAGTCACGGCGCAATACCCAGGTCGCCGTGGTGTTCATCGACGTCAACGATTTCAAACCGATCAATGACCGTTACGGCCACCGGGTCGGCGACCGCGTCCTGCATACGCTGGCGGTACGCATCTGCGCCGAAGTCCGGGGCGGCGACACCGTCGCTCGCTGGGCCGGTGACGAATTTGCCATCATCGTCGAGGATGCCGAAATCACGCAGACTGACCATCTGGTCAGGCGTCTGCACCAGCAGATCGAAGCCCCCATGGACATCGAAGGCATCCCGTTGCGCGTCAGCGCCTCAGTCGGCGTAGCCTTCTATCCCTCGGAAGCCGAAAACTCGGCGGATCTGCTGGAACTCGCCGACCAGCGCATGTACAAAAACAAGGACGGCAAGGCAACGCCGGGCAGCGAAACCTGAGAACAGTCTCAGGGCTTCCCGGCCTCCCTGGCTTCCCGCTTGGCTTTTTCACTGGCGCGTTTGGCGTCTTTTTCTGCGCGCTTGGCCGCTTTTTCCTGACGGCGGGCATGATCGGCGGCGGCTTTCTGGCGGTTTTTTTCGGCCTTTTTAGCCTTGTCGGCGAGCTTTTGTTCGCGTAGTGCGGCGCGCTCGGCTTCTTCCTGGCGGAAACTATCGCCTTGCTCCTGCTGTTTGGCCTGACGTTGCGGTTCGTCGGCCTGACGCTTGGCTTCCTTGGCGGCGAAATCACCACGCTTGGCTTCGCGCTGGAACTCCCGCGCCGGAAGATCCAGATTGCGCGCGTCGATGATGGTCTGCTGGCGACGCTGCTGCGCTTCTTCCAGACACTGATTGACCAGGATTTTCCGGTAACACGCGTCAGCTTCCACCTCGTAGCGCTGGTCGGCCTCCTTGCGCATGGCCGAAGCGCGCTGACGCTGGGCTTCGGCTTCGCTCAGGGTTTGCGGTTTGGGCGGCTCCTGAGCCGCAACGGAAGCAACGAACAAGCTCAAAACAAGCCAGATGATTTGACGGGCCAGACCCATGATGAAATTCTCCTGCACTGCCGGGAAAACACCGACATCGGTTTTTCGGAGAATATCATGACAAACGGCGGGCATCGCTGCCCGCCGTTTGTTGTAACGCTAGAAAACCGCTGTCCTCAGGCTTCAGCCGGCTCCGGGAAAGCCACGCCCGACTTGTCGCCCAGCGGCTTTGCCAGACGCGGCAGCCGGATCACCAGTGACGGCCCGGTTGTTTTTGCGTCAGGCAGCGGCGCGAGGTTGTCTACCGTACCGTACTTGCGCCGCAATTCGACGATGTCACCGAATTCGATCGCCCGCTGCGGGCAACTGTCGACGCAGGACGGTTGCATGCCGGCGCTGACGCGGTCGATACAGCCGTCGCACTTGCTCATGCGGCGAATCGCCCGGTTGTACTGAGGTGCGCCGTAGGGGCAGGCTTCCTCGCAGGCGCGACAGCCGATGCACTTTTTCTGGTCAACCAGCACCAGACCGTTGTCGGCACGCTTGCTGATGGCGTCTTTCGGGCAGACTTCGGCACAGGCCGGTTTTGCGCAATGGTTGCAGGCCACCGAAACGTAATAGGCAAAAACATCCTGCACCCAGGCACCGTGCAGCGGCTTCCAGTCGCCACCGGCGTATTCGACAACATGCCGGAAATTGCGGCCAACTTCCAGGTTGTTCTTGTCCTTGCAGGCGACCTGGCAGGTCTTGCAACCGACGCACTTGGAAACATCAATGAAAAATCCGAGTTGTGACATGGTGTTCTCCTCCCTCAAGCCTTGGCGACCTGAACCAGATTGGTATGCTGCGGATTGGCTTTGGCCAGCGGCGATGGCCGCAGGCTGGTCAGGGTGTTGATACACCCGCCCTCGTCAACTCCGGCCTTGTTCGGCTTGTACCAGGCCCCCTGCGGGAAGGAAACCACCCCCGGCATGATGCGCGGCGTCACCTTGGCGGGCAGCAGGACCGTGCCACGGTCGTTGAAGATACGCACCTGGTCGCCGGTTTTCAGCCCGCGCGAGGCGGCATCGACCGGATTGATCAGCAGCATGTCGGGATGCAGTTCGCGCAGCCAGGCGACGTTGTGGTAACTCGAATGGGTGCGCCCATGACCGTGCAGGCCAAAGAGTTGCAGCGGATACTTGGCGGTCTTCGGGTCGAGGTGGCTTTCCCAGGTGGTCACGTACTGCGGAAGCGGCGTGATCACGTCGCCCGGTGGCAGTTCCCACTCGGCGGCGATCTTCGCCAGGCGCTCGGAGTAGATCTCGATCTTGCCGGAAGGCGTCGCCAGCTTGTTCTTCACCGGATCCTTGCGGAAACCGGCCAGCGCAATCTGCGCCTTGCCCTTGTTGTACATCTTGGCCACGCCCTGCTTCTGGAACTGGGCGAAATCGGGAAGCTCCGGGTGTTTCTTGCGCGTTTCGTTGTAACACCACTCGACCCACTGTTCCTGCGTGCGCCCCTCGGTGAATTTGTCCTCGATGCCGAAACGCTTGGCGATGCCCCGGCAGATTTCATACGAACTCCGGCCTTCATGCTTCGGCTTGATCGCCCGTTGCAGGGCGACGAGGAAGCTGCCGGTACCGGACGCGTAGCCGTCGGCCGCGTAGTCGTAGTTTTCTTGCGACATGAGGTCGGGCAGCAGGATGTCGGCGAACTTGGCCGATGAAGTCATCTGGTTGTCGATCACCAGCACGAATTCACACTTCGTCTCGTCGGCCAGAATCTGCGCTGTGCGGTTGAGATCCGAGTGCTGGTTGGCGAGCACGTTACCGGCATAGTTCCACATGAACTTGATCGGCGCGGGCAGCTTGTCCACCCCGCGAATACCGTCGCGCTTGGCAGTGAGCTCCTGGCCGCGCAGGATGGCTTCGGTCCACAGGAAGAAGGGCAGGTTGGCCTTGACCGGGTTCTTGCCGGTCGGCAACCCGACGGCGCCCATTTCAACGTCGCCTTCGCGCGCACCGGTGTTGGTGCCGGGCAGGCCGATGTTGCCGGTGAGGATCGGCAGCATGGCGATGGCACGCACCGATTGCTCGCCGTTGGCCTGACGCTGCACGCCGTAGCCCTGCGAGATGAACGCCGGTTTGGTCGTGCCGATTTCACGCGCCAGACGAACAATCGTCGAGACCGGCACGCCGGTAATCTGCGAAGCCCAGCCCGGCGTCTTGGCCAGACCGTCCTTGCCGTTGCCGAGGATGTAGTTCTTGTAATCGCTCTTCGGCGGGGCGCTGGCAGGCAGGGTCTTTTCGTCGTAGCCGACGCAGTATTGGTCAAGGAAAGCCTGATCGACCAGATTCTCGGTAATCAGCACGTAGGCGAGACCTTCGCACAGCGCGGCATCGGTACCCGGACGGATCGGCACCCATTCATCTTCCTTGCCGAGCATCGAGTCGGTGTACATCGGGTCG
>CAYMYD010000074.1:0-9997 GCA_964394535.1 uncultured Propionivibrio sp.
TGCAATTCATTTTCGATTTCGAGAACGCGGCAACGCATGCGGCACGGCAGCGCGGGTTGGACGGAATCATCTGTGGGCATATTCATAGTGCTGTCATCCGCGAGGCCGATGATGTGACCTACGTCAATTGTGGCGACTGGGTCGATAGCTGTACGGCGATTGTCGAGCATCTCGATGGGCATCTTGAATTGATCCAGTGGGATGCCGCGCTGGCAGTGACGCTGGGGGCGTCTGAGGAGGAAAAATGCGAGTCCTGATGGTTTCCGATGTTTATTTTCCACGCATCAATGGCGTGTCTACGGCGATTCAGACCTATCGCCAGTCCTTGCGGGCCAAGGGCATCGAAGTCCGGCTGGTCGCACCGGATTATGGCCAGGCCGGTAACGAAGCCTGGATCACCCGCGTTCCCGCACGGCCGGTGCCGCGTGATCCGGAAGACCGGCTGGTGCGATGGTCGCTGATGCACGAAATCGTCGAGCAGGAAGTTCAGCGCGGTTGTGATCTGATTCACATCCAGACCCCGTTTGTTGCCCATTATGCGGGCTGTCAGGCGGCGAAACGCAACGAACTGCCGGTTATCGCCACCTACCACACCCTGTTCGAGGAATACCTCAAACACTACGCGCCTTTCGTTCCGGCAAGCTGGCTGCGCGGTCTGGCACGCAATTTTTCCTGTCGCCAGTGCAATGCGCTGGATGGCGTGATTGTGCCTTCGCGGGCGATCCGCCAGCGGCTCGCGGATTACGGGGTCAGGGCACCGATGCACATCCTGCCGACTGGCGTCCGCCCACTGGCACCGAAACCCGGCAGCCGAAAAACCTTTCGCCAACGTTTCGGTATTGACGAGGCGAGGCCCGTCGTGCTCTTTGTCGGCCGTGTGGCGCACGAGAAAAACATCGGTTTTCTGATCGACACCATCGATCTGGTGCGCGAATGGGTGCCAGAAATCCTGCTGGTCATTGCCGGAGAAGGCCCGGCGCTCGCCAGCCTGAAACGCAGCGTCACCGACCGGAACCTGAGCAAGCACTTCCAGTTCATCGGCTACCTTGATCGTCAGGAAGAACTGCCCGCCTGCTATGCCGCTGCCGACGCTTTTGTCTTTGCCTCACGCACCGAAACGCAGGGTCTGGTGCTGCTGGAAGCGATGTCCGCCGGCCTGCCGGTCGTTGCCCTGGCGGAGATGGGGACGGCAGATATTCTCGACGCACAGCGCGGTGCCATCGTGCCGAAAGACGATCCCTACGCCTTTGCCATGGCGCTGGTCAAGCTGCTGGGCGATTCCGGCATGCGCGGCCGTCTGGGTGAGGAAGGCAAGGCGTATGCCGCCGAATGGTCGGATGAGGCCCTGGCCGGAAGAATGGCCGATCTGTATCGGCAGATCGTCACTGCCCACGTCAGTAGTCGGGTTGATGTATTCCGGTTGCTGCCGTTCTGAGCTTCGCGCAGGCGCGTCACAATTTTCGTATCAGGCAGCTTGAAAGCGCACAATCCGCCGGACTTTCCGGGATAATCCCGCTTTTCCTGAAAATTCAAGGGAGTTGCCCGTGTCCGAAGAAAGCCCGTTCAAGGGGAAAACCGGTTTGCGTCGTGTCTGGAATGCCCTGCATTACTCCATGGCGGGGTTGCAAGCGGCTTTTCGCCATGAAGACGCCTTTCGTCAGGAGTTGCTGCTGTCGGTGCTGCTGATTTCCGCCAGTTTTTTCCTGCCGGTCAGTGGTCTTGGACGTGCGCTGATGATTGGTAGCGTCTTTCTGGTGCTGATCGTCGAACTGCTTAATTCGGCAGTTGAGGCCGTGGTTGACCGCGTTTCACTGGAGCATCATATCTTGTCCAAGCGCGCCAAGGACGTCGGCAGCGCGGCGGTATTGCTGTCGCTGATCAACGTGGTGGTGGTCTGGGCCTGCGTGCTGACCGGCTGAGAATTGACGCCTTACGGCACCTCATCCTTGCGGTGTAACAGACGCTGCGCGGCGGCAAAATCGCCTGCAGCGAATTTCGGCCAGGCAAGCAGGCAACGATCCAGTGCGCGGTCGATCAGTGCCTGTTCTTCCTTGCGTGGCGCTTTCAGCACATAGTTGATGACCTCGCTGCGCTCGCCCGGATGCCCGATGCCGATGCGCAGGCGCCAGAAATCCGGCACGGACAGATGGGCCTGAATATCCTTCAGCCCGTTATGCCCGCCGTTGCCGCCCCCCTGCTTGATGCGGATATCGCCGGGCGACAAATCCAGCTCATCATGCACGACGAGGATCTCGTCAGGCAGGATCTTGTAGAACCCGGCCAGAGCGACGACGGACAGGCCCGAGCGGTTCATGAAGGTTGTCGGCTTGAGCAGCCAGAGATCGCCCGATCGTCCGACCTGTCCGTGGAACTTGCCTTGCGGGGCAAGCGGGATTTTGAGTTCCCGCGCCAGCGCATCGACAAACCAGTGGCCGATGTTGTGGCGGTTGTCTTCATAACCGGCACCGGGATTGCCGAGGCCGACCAGCAGGCGAAGTGGCGTCATGAGGATACAAGGAAAGCTGAAACGGGCTTCATCTTTCACTCAAGAAAAAGCCGCCGCAGGGTATCCCCCGAGGCGGCCGGACAACAGAAAAAAAGGATCAGGCACCCGCCGCTGGTGCAGCCGGCGCGGCAGCCGCCGCTTCGTCTTCCTCGGCTTCGGCAGCAACCCGCTTCAGCGTGATCGTTACCACCAGCGGATCGTCGCTGCCGTGCAGGACAGGCTTGACGTTGGCCGGGAAGTTGAGTTGCGAAACGTGGATGGTCTGGCCACCCTTCAGATCCTTCAGGTCGACTTCGATGAAGGCCGGCAGGTCTTTCGGCAGACAGGCGACTTCGACTTCGGTCATGGTCGTCGTGACGAAACCGCCGCTGACCTTGACGCCCGGGGCGATGTCGGCATTGATGAGGTGCAGCGGCACCTTCTGGTGCACCACGCGGGTGGTGTCAACGCGCATGAAGTCGACGTGCAGCACCAGCGGTTTGTAGGGGTGCATCTGGGAATCGCGCAGCAGGACGCTTTCCGTTTCACTGCCGACCTTCAGGGTGATCAGGGTCGAGTGAAAACCCTGTTTGCGCAGGGCCAGCAACAGATCGTTATGCGGGATTTCGATCAGGGTCGGCTCGACGTTGCCGCCGTAGATGATGCCCGGCACCATGTTCGCACGACGCAGGCGGCGGCTCGCTCCGGACCCCTGCTGGGTGCGCTTGTTAACATTGAGTTCAAATTTCATGACAGCTCCTGGTGGGTACTAAAAACCCTGCCCGCGACCAGGCAGGGGGTTGAAAAAAATTTATTCGATAAACAGCGAGGAAACCGAATCCTCGTTGCTGATGCGGCGAATGGTTTCCGCCAGCACGTCGGCGACCGACAACTGGTGAATCTTCGGAGATTTGTGCGCGTCGTCACTGAGCGGGATGGTGTCGGTGACAACCAGTTCGTCGAGCGTCGACGCATTAATGCGGCTGACCGCCGAACCGGAGAGTACGGCATGGGTGCAATAGGCGAGCACCTGCTTGGCGCCGCGCTCCTTGAGTGCCGACGCCGCCTTGCACAGTGTTCCGGCGGTGTCGACCATGTCGTCCATCAGCACACAGGTGCGGCCCTCGACCTCGCCGATGATGTTCATCACCTCGGAGACATTGGCCTTGGGACGGCGCTTGTCGATGATCGCCAGATCGCATTCCAGACGCTTGGCCAGCGCCCGGGCGCGTACCACGCCACCGACGTCGGGTGAGACAACCATCAGATCGGCAAAATTCTTCTTCCACACGTCGGCCAGCATGATCGGCAGCGAATAGATGTTATCGACCGGAATATTGAAGAAGCCCTGAATCTGTTCGGCGTGCAGGTCCATGGTCAGCACCCGGTGCACCCCGGCAGCGGTCAGCAGGTCGGCGACCAGCTTGGCGGCAATCGGCACGCGCGCCGAACGCACACGGCGATCCTGGCGGGAGTAACCGAAGTAGGGGATGGCCGCGGTGATGCGTCCGGCCGAAGCACGCTTCAGCGCATCGACCATGACCAGGAGTTCCATCAGGTTCTCGTTGGCCGGCGTACAGGTCGGCTGCAGGATGAACACATCCTTGCCGCGCACATGTTCGTGGATTTCGACGGTGGCCTCACCGTCCGAAAAACGTCCGACACTGGCGCGTCCGAGCGAGATGTTCAAACGCTTGGCGATATCGGCGGCCAGCCGGGGGTTGGCGTTGCCGGTAAATACCATCAGGCTGTCATAGGCCATGCTGTATCTCCCGCGACCGTGGAACAGAAGCGGTCAGAAGCAAAACGGGCAGGAAAGCCCGCCCGGTTTGCAAGAAAATCGGATGGCTGGGGAAGAAGGATTCGAACCTTCGAATGCCGGAATCAAAATCCGGTGCCTTGACCAACTTGGCGACTCCCCAGCAGACGCCTGACTGTCATGCCCGGCGAATGAGGCGCGAATTATACAAGATATTTGGTAAAAAACAAGATTCTGACGGATGGCCTGACTTTGTGTTTTCATCGGTCAGGCCGCTTCCGTTGGCCGAGGCCCACTCCGCTGGAGAAGGTTCAGGGCGGGAGGCGTGTCACCTCGGGTGCCGGTTTCCCCGGAAACGCCAGCCGCTGAAACAGCGCTTCGCTGCCCTGCAAGCGGCCTGCCGAATCGACTCGCAGGACATGATTGACGCCGAGGCGACGCGCCAGTTCGGGCCATTCCGGGCCGGCGATGAACAGCGGTTTCGAGGCCATGTCGGAAAGCGTTCCGGCGGCCGGACGCGGGGTGATCAGCACTGTCAGTGCCTGCGTATGCGCTACCGGCGCGCCGCTGCGTGGATCGAGCAGATGGCAGTAACGCTGGCCATTCAGTTCGAAGTAACGCTGATAGTCGCCGGAAGTGCCGATGGCTTCGCCGTCGTGCAGTGCCAGCGTCGCCAGGGCTCCCGGTTGCCGGGGGTGCTGGATGCCGACGCGCCAGGCTTCGCCGTTCTTCGTGCCAAGGGCCATGACGTTGCCGCCGATATTGATCAGCGCGTTGCGGATGCCGTGGCTGCGCAAAATCGCGGCGGCCCGGTCGAGCGCCACGCCCTTGAGATAGCCGCCGAAGTCGATAGCCAGCTGGCGCTTGGAACTACGGGCGCGCAGGCCGTCGAGTTCCAGGTCGGCGATGCCCGGCTGTTCGCTGCGCCAGTGGGCGATGGCCGCCGGGTCGGGCAACTGTGGCTTGAAGTCTTCGGCGTGGAATCCCCACAGGCGGACCAGCGTGCCGATGCCCGGATCGAACAGGCCGTCACCAAGTCGGGACAACCGCTGTGCATCGCGCAGGAGTTCGGCCAGTTCGGGCGATACTTCATGCGGCTTGCCAGCGGCCAGCGCCGCATTCAGCGCGGAAAGTTCGGAAGGCTGCCAAGCGTGGAATTGCCGGTGCAGCCGGTCGAATTCGGCCAGCACAGTCGCTGCCGCCGGACGCGCTTGCGCCTCTTCCATTCCAGCAATGCGGATTTCGACCCGGGTGCCGAAAACAAAGGACTCTTGCTGGTGCAGCGGGGCTTTGGTACAGGCGGACAGGGCAAAAAACATCGCCACCAGGAGGTAAGGCAGCAGGTTGCGAATGATTCCCGGCGTAATGAGCGAGACACAGGCTTCTCCGGCAAGGCAGGGTCCCCTCCTCACGCCTCCCTCCTCACGCCTCACTGCTTTTGTCGAGTTCGCGTTCCACGGCGGCAACAAACATCGCGGCTGCATCAAAACCCGTTTGTGCAGCAATCTCGACCATGCCGGTCGGGCTGGTGACGTTGATTTCGGTGAGATAGCCGCCGATCACGTCGATTCCTACCAGCAGCAGGCCGCGTTTTGCCAGTTGTGGTGCCAGCGTTTCGGCGATCTCGCGTTCCTGCGGGGTCAGTTCCTGCACCACCCCTCGCCCACCGACGGCCAGATTGGCCCGGGTTTCGCCTGGTGGCGGAAAGCGGGCGAGGGCATAGGGCACCACCTCGCCGCCGATCAGCAGGATACGGCGGTCGCCCAGGGCAATTTCCGGCAGGTAGCGCTGCGCCATGATCGTGCGCTTTCCGTGCTGCGTCAGCGTTTCGACAATGACCCGACGGTTCGGGTCGTCGTGGCGGACGCGGAAAACCTGGTGTCCGCCCATGCCGTCGAGCGGTTTGAGGATGACGTCCTGCTGGCTGTCGATAAAGCCGTGCAGTCGCGCCATTTCGCCGGAGACCAGCATGGGCGCGGCGAATTGCGGGAATTCGAGCAGCGCGAGCTTTTCCGAATGCTCACGCAGGGCTGCCGGGCGGTTGAACACCTGCGCGCCTTCGGCGGCGGCGCGTTCGAGCAGCCAGGTGCTGGCCAGATAGTCAAAGTCGAAGGGTGGATCCTTGCGCATGATGACGGCAGCAAAGTCACGCAGCCGCACGTCATGGCGCAGAACTTCCCGGTACCACGCAGTATCGTCGTCAGACAGTTCCAGATGCCGCGCCTCGGCACTGACGCCGTGCAGCGAGGAGTAATGGAGAGCGGATTGCTCGATGGCCCATACCGCGTGTCCGGCCGCCTGCGCGGCGCGCATCATGGCAATGCTCGAATCCTTGGCAACCTTCAGGGAATCCAGGGGATCAAGGATGAAGGCGAGGCGCATGTCCTTAACTTTCCGGGTCTGTCCGCTCGATTTCCAGTGCTGCCGCCAGATGGGCCAGGCGGGCAACGACGCCATAGGCATAGAAACGGTTCGGCGGGGCGTCGGGTGTCTGGCGGCTGTCGGGCAGGCAGCAACTGGTTTCAAAGGCCAGCGGCTCGAAGTGCATGCCCGGTGCGTTGAGGTTTTCATCGACACCACGTTCGTTGTTCACCCGGTAAAAACCACCGACGACGAAGCGGTCAATCATATAGACCACCGGCTCGGCCACCCCGGCCTTGCCGTTGCTGCCGACACGCTCGAAGGTGTGCACGCCTTCCTGGATGATCACCTGCGAGACGTTCAGGCCTTCCTTGATCACCGACATCTTGTTGCGCTGCCGACGATTGAGGCCGATCACCTCGTCGGCGCTGTGCGCCGTCATCACGCCCATGCCGTAAGTTCCCGCGTCGGCCTTGACGACCACGAAGGGGCGCTCCTCGATACCGTACTCGCGGTATTTTTCGCGGATCAGGGTCAGAACCCCTTCCACGTTGGCGGCCAGACACTCCTCGCCCTGCCGTTCGTGGAAGTTGACGTGAGTGCAAATCGAGAAATACGGGTTGATCCGCCACGGGTCGATGCCGACCAGCTTGGCGAATTCGTCAGCAACTTCGTCGTAAGCGGCGAAGTGGTTGGACTTGCGCCGTAGCGCCCAGCCCGCATGCCAGGGGGGCAGCAGGAACTGTTCGTTGAGATTTTGCAGAATTTCCGGGATGCCTGCCGACAAATCGTTGTTGAGCAGAATCGCGCAAGGGTCGAAATCCTTGAGTCCCAGGCGATAGCGGCTACGCACCAGGGGTTCGAGCAGCAGCGTCTGCCCATCGGGCAATTCGACCGTCGTCGGTTCGGTAATGTCGGGCAGGAGCGAGCCGAGGCGAACATCCAGACCGGTCAGTCGCAGGATGTCGACCAGACGGGCGACGTTCTGCAGATAGAAGGTATTGCGCGTGTGGTTTTCCGGAATCAGCAGCACGCTGCGGGCATTCGGGCAGATTTTCTCGATGGCGACCATCGTCGCCTGAATGCACAGCGGGATGAAATCCGGATTGAGATTGTTGAAGCCACCGGGAAAGAGGTTCATGTCGACCGGTGCCAGCTTGAATCCGGCATTCCGCAGATCGACCGAGCCGTAGAACGGCGGCGTGTGATCCTGCCATTTTCCGCGCAGCCAGCGTTCGATCTCTGGCGCGGCCTGCAGGAAGCGGTTTTCGATTTCAAACAGGGGGCCGGTCAGGGCAGTTGTCAGATGAGGAACCATAGGGGGCGCGAGAAAAAGGTTTGCAGAAGGGGTTGAGTATACGCTGGATGATGAGGGAAGCGCCGGAGCAACCGGGTTGAGCCATGACAACAGGACATCAATTACGGGCAGCGTCTGCGTAACGCTCAGTTACCTTCGTTCTCGATCCACGCCGAGATCGTCAGCCACTGTTCTTCCAGGGCGTCCAGGGTTTCTGCCAGGGTTTGCAGTTCCAGGCCAGTTTCGCCGATTTCCTGAGGGCTCAGTGTTTCGAGCAGGCGCGCTTCGAGGGCCGTCTTTTGTGCGTGCAGTTCGGCCAGACGCTGCTCGGTTTTGGCGAGGTCGCGCTTCATGCTCTTCATCTGCGGCGTGATTTTTTTGTTGGCCGAAGGCGAGGGGGCGGGGGGCGCAGCCTGTGCTTTCTCCTCGCGGCTGATCGCCTTGATTTCCTCACGAACCCGCCTGGCTTCGTCGAGCAGAAATTGCTGATAGTCGTCGAGGTCACCGTCGAAGGACGTGATGCCGCCGTGCGAGACCAGCCAGAATTCGTCACAGACCGCGCGCAGCAGGGCGCGGTCGTGACTGACCAGCATCACCGTCCCTTCAAACTCATTGAGCGCCACGGCGAGCGCCTCGCGTGTGGCCAGGTCAAGGTGATTGGTCGGTTCGTCGAGCAGCAGCAGGTTGGGGCGCTGCCAGACGATCATGGCCAGTACCAGCCGCGCCTTTTCTCCGCCGGAAAGCGTGCCGACCGCCTGCTTGACCATGTCGCCGGTGAAGTTGAACGAGCCGAGGAAGTTGCGCAAATCCTGTTCGCGTGCCGATTCACCTTCGGGTTGCACTTCTTTCGCCAGCCGGGTCAGGTGTTCGAGGGGGTTGTCCTGCGCACGCAGCACATCAAGTTCCTGCTGGGCGAAGTAGCCGATGGCCAGTCCCTTGCCCTCGGTCAATCGACCACCGAGCGGTACCAGCGTGCGGGCGATGGTCTTGACCAGCGTTGATTTCCCCTGGCCATTGGCGCCAAGGATACCGATGCGCTGCCCGGCGCTGACGGTGCGCGTGGCCTGGTGCACGATGCAGCTTGGCGGCGTTCCCGGCGGGGCATCATCGGCGGGCGGGTAGCCGCAATCGACACCCTGCATCACCAGCATCGGGTTGGGCAGGTTGGCAGCTTCCTTGAATTCGAAGTTGAAGTCGGCAGCGGTCAGCACCGGTGCCAGCCGCTCCATGCGCTCCAATGCCTTGACGCGGCTCTGGGCCTGCCTTGCCTTGGTCGCCTTGGCTTTGAAACGGTCGATGAACTTTTGCAGGTGGGCAATTTTTTCCTGCTGCTTCACATAGGCGTTTTGCGCCAGCTCAAGCTGCTGGGCGCGGGTTTCTTCGAAGGTGCTGTAATTGCCGCCATAGCGCGTCAGCTTGCTGTTTTCGATGTGCAGCGTGACGGTGGTGATGGCGTCGAGAAATTCGCGGTCATGGCTGATGACGATCAGCGTGCCGTCGTAGCGCTTCAACCAGCTTTCCAGCCAGACCAGCGCGTCCAGGTCGAGGTGGTTGGTCGGCTCATCAAGCAGCAGCAGGTCGGAGGGACACATCAGCGCGCGCGCCAGTTGCAGACGCATGCGCCAGCCACCGGAAAAACTGTCTACCGGCCGGGTGAGTTCGGTCGTCTTGAAGCCCAGGCCGAGAATCAGCGCCTGCGCCCGCGCTTCGGCGTCAATCGCCCCGGCGTCGTGCAGTCGCATGTAGGCGTGGGCCAGACGCTCGCCGTCGTTGGCACTTTCGGCGGCATGAACTTCCTGTTGCGCGGCCAGCAGCGCCGTATCGCCTTCGATGACGAAGGCCGTGGCGCTCTGGCTGGTTTCCGGCAGTTCCTGCGCGACCTGCGCCAGCCGCCAGGCAGGCGGCATGAAGAATTCGCCGCTGTCTTCGTGCAGGCTACCGGCGATCAGGGCAAACAGCGAGGACTTTCCGGCGCCGTTACGCCCGACGAGGCCGATTCGTTCGCCGGGATTGAGCGTGACCGAGGCGTTGTCCAGCAGCACCTTGGTGCCGCGGCGCAGGCAGAGGTTCTTGAGGGAAATCATGGGCGGGAAGG
>CAYMYD010000075.1:0-2692 GCA_964394535.1 uncultured Propionivibrio sp.
TGACCCGCCCCGAGGTTCTGCGCGAACCATTCCTGCGGCACAAAGCCGTGCAGCAGCGCACCCAGGCCGACGCCGATGATGACCCAACGCCAGACCCGGCGGAAGATGCTGCTGGTTTCAGCGTAAGCAAACGCATGGCGCGCCATCAGTCCCATTTTTGCGGTGTGGCCGTGGCTTGCGGCGGGCGTTTCGGCGCTGCTCATGGCTTCCAGCAGAAAGGGTTGCAGCCAGCGTTCGGCCCGCAGCGCATCCATGACCATGCCGCCGACGATACCGGCCGACATGCCGACCACGACATAAATGGTGGTGAACTTCCAGCCCAACAGCCCCCACAGCAGCACCACGGCGATTTCATTGATCAGGGGGGAAGTGATCAGGAAGGCCAGGGTAATGCCCAGCGGAATCCGCGCCAGGGTGAAGCCGAGAAACAGCGGAATGCTGGAGCAGGAGCAAAACGGCGTGATGGCGCCGAAGCCGGCACCAAGAAAATAGCCGATGCCGCGCCCCTTGCCTGCCAGATAGTCGCGCACCCGCTCCACCTGCATCGCGGCCCGCAACCAGGCAATGACATAGACCATCAGGATCAAGAGCAGCATGATTTTCGCCGTATCGTAAAAAAAGAACTCGACGGCGGCCCCGCGCGGGGAGCCTTTGCCGAGGGCGAAAAGATCGTAGGTGAGCCATTGGGCAAGCGGCACGATGAGCGAATATAACGCCCACCACAGCGCCAGGGCGGCGGCACCGATGCCAAAGTAGCGTACTTTGTTGAGGGGTTCGGGAGGGTGATCGTCTGTCACGGCCAGTCTTTCCTTTTGCATGCTTATTGGCCAAACAGCCAAGTATTGGGTAAAAAAATCAGGGGGTATCCGGCAGGGCGGCGCGTGAATCAATGTTTTGCTCGACGACATCGCCGGTACAGCTTAAAAAGCTTTCCAGGCAACCGAGGGCTATCTGATAGTAGATGCTCGTTCCGCGCCTGTCCGTACTGACGATGCCAGCCTCACGCAGCACGGAAAGGTGTTTGGAGATGGTGGACATATCGTCACCGACCAGGGCCTGCAAATCACACACGCATTTTTCCCCCTCGCGCAAGGCATGAACCATCAGCAGGCGGCTGGGATGGCCAAGCGCCTTGAAAATTTTGGCCTGCGCGGCGATGTAGGGTTTGCTCTGCTTCATGGGGATGCGTTTTGTATTTGGCTGTTTGGCAAAATACGCTGGGGGCCATGGGCTGTCAAGGCATTTTGTGTTTACTGGGCCAGCAAAACCGCCGCTCATGCGTCCTGGCAGCCACTCGATTCACCATTCTGCCGTTCCGGTTTTTCTGCTGTTATCGGTCTTGCGCTTTACCGACACTCCTTTTGTCGCAACTTTCCATGATCACAAACCACAAAAGGAGGAAGTCGGAATGTCCACAACCAAAACACTCGACATTGTTGTCAGTTGCCCCACAAACGAGTCAGCCTGGAACGCCCATGACCGGAATTGGGTGCTGGGGCTGTTTGCCACGGCGATTGGCGCGGGGACGCTGTTTTTGCCGATCAACGCCGGTCTGGGCGGTATTTGGCCGCTGCTGATCATGGCGGTGCTGGCTTTTCCCATGACCTATCTGGCGCACCGTGGGCTGATGCGCTTTGTCCTTTCTTCCTCCCGGCCCGGCAGCGACATCACCGAGGTGGTGACCGAACATTTCGGGGTGACGGCCGGCAAGCTGATCACCTTGCTTTACTTTCTCACCATCCTGCCGATCCTGCTGATCTACGGTGTCGGCCTGACCAATACGGTGGAAAATTTCATGACGCACCAGCTGGGGATGCCGCCTTTGCCACGGGTTTTGCTGTCCTTTGTGCTGACTGCCGGGCTGCTCGGCGTCGTTTCCGCCAGCGAACAAATGGTGGTCCGCATCATGGGCTGGCTGGTCTATCCCTTCATCGCCGTGCTGATCAGCATCGGCCTGTTCCTTGCGCCCGAATGGAACGGGGCGGTGTTGCAGGGCGTGCCGTCTGCCGGGCAGTTCAGTCTGACACTGTGGCTGAGCATTCCGGTGCTGGTGTTTTCCTTCAACCATTCGCCAGTCATCTCGCGCTTTGCCGTCGCGCAGCAACATCAATACGGCAAGGACGCCGTGAGGAAGGGCGAGCGCATCGAAAAATACGCAGTCTTGATGATGGTCGCCGTGGTGATGTTCTTCGTGTTCAGTTGTGTGTTCGCGCTCTCTCCGGCGGATCTTGCGGCGGCCAAGGCGCAGAACATTTCGATCCTCTCCTACATCGGTAACCGCTTCCAGAATCCGATGATGGCCTGGCTGGCCCCCGCGGTGGCCTTTGCCGCGATGGCGAAATCCTTCCTCGGGCACTATCTGGGTGCGCGTGAAGGCTTGAACGGTCTCGTTGCCCAGCAGCTTGAGGCACGTGGTCAGACGGTCAGCACGCAACGGCTCAATCGCTTCAGCGCCGTGTTCATGTTCCTGGCTGTCTGGCTCGTGGCAACGATCAACCCCAGCATCCTCGGCATGATCGAATCGCTGTGCGGCCCGGTCATTGCGGCGCTGCTTTTCCTCATGCCGATGTACGCCATCCGCAAGGTGCCGGCCATGCGCCAGTACGCCGGGCGAGCCAGCAACGTCCTCGTCGTGTTTGTCGGGGCGGTGGCCATGTCGGCGATCTTCTATTCACTGTTCAGCTTCTGATGC
>CAYMYD010000075.1:2792-9967 GCA_964394535.1 uncultured Propionivibrio sp.
GAAAGGATAAAACCATGATCAGCATGTTTCATCTCTACAAGGTGGGGATCGGCCCCTCCAGTTCGCATACGCTGGGCCCGATGGTGGCGGCAAAACGGTTCGTCGATGAATTGCATCATCAAGGGCTGCTGGGCAAGACCAGCGCCCTGCGCATCGGGGTCTACGGCTCCCTGGCGCAAACCGGTATCGGGCATAAAACCGACGTGGCCATGCTGCTCGGTCTGATGGGCGAATCGCCGGAGAGCGTTGATATCGATAGCATTGACGGGCGCATCCAGAAGCTGCGTAACGCACAGCGCCTGCGCCTGGGTGCGGATGGCCCGGAAATCGCTTTTCCCGATACGGCGCTGACCTTTCACCATTCCAATCTTCCCCGCCATGAAAACGGCCTGAACATGAAGGCTTTTGCCGGGGAGTCCTTGCTGTTCGAGAAGAATTACTATTCGATCGGCGGCGGCTTCATCACCGGGGACGACGATTCCGCAGCGTCTGAAGCGGACGCGGGTGACGTTCCCTATCCCTATGTCAATGCCAGGGAATTGCTGGCGCATTGCCGGCATACCGGCCTTTCCCTCTCCGGCCTGGTGCTGGAAAACGAGCAGCACTGGCATTCGCTGGAGGAGATTCATGCCTATTTTGACAATATCTGGAAGCGGATGCGCCAGAGCATGCAGCGGGGGATGAAGGCCGAGGGGGTGTTGCCCGGCCCGTTTCGTGTGCCGCGCCGGGCGGCGGCACTGCACCGGCGGCTGGCTTCCTCTGAAGCACTCTCGCGCGATCCGATGAACATCATCGACTGGATCAACATGTTCGCCATGGCCGTTGCCGAGGAGAACGCTGCCGGCGGACGGGTGGTCACCGCGCCCACCAACGGCGCTTGCGGTGTGGTGCCGGCCGTGCTGACCTATTACAGCCAGTTCATCACGCCGGTGGATGCGTCGGCCGCTTTGCGCTTTTTTCTGGCTTCGGCGGCGATCGGTGCGCTGTTCAAGCGCAATGCCTCGATTTCCGGCGCGGAAGTCGGCTGTCAGGGAGAAATCGGTGTGGCCTGCTCGATGGCCGCCGCCGGGCTGGCCGAACTGCTCGGCGGTTCGCCCGATCAGGTGTGCATCGCCGCTGAAATTGCCATGGAACACAACCTTGGCCTGACCTGTGATCCGGTCGGCGGGCAGGTGCAGGTGCCCTGCATCGAACGCAATGCGATGGGAGCGGTCAAGGCGATCAATGCCGCACGCATGGCGATGAGCCGCACCAGCGATCCCCTGGTTGATCTCGACAAGATCATCGAGGTGATGTACGAAGTCGGCAAGGATATGAGCCCGAAGTACCGCGAAACCTCGTGGGGCGGCCTCGCGTTGAAACTGCCGGTGCCGGAAGCATGCCCGAAGGCGGCCGAGCCGGTGCGTATCCGCTGGGCACCATGAGATAATCCCGGCTCGGTGAGGGGGGGACAATGGATCTGCATCTGGTGGCTGCGCTTTCGTTATCGTTACTCCAGCAGATGTGCGTCTACCTGATCGTTGCCTACGTGCTCAGCCGGACGCGGCTGTTCATTCCCCTGACCCGGGCAACCATCCGCTGGCCGCAGCGGCTCACCTGTTACCTGATTTTTTCGGCCTTCTGCATCATGGGGACGCTGATCGGTCTGCCGGTGGTCAAAGGCAGTGCCATCGCCAATACCCCGGCCATCGGCGCGGTGCTCGGCGGCCTGCTCGGCGGCCCGGTCATCGGCCTGGCGGTGGGTTTGACCGGCGGCATCCATCGCTATTCCCTGGGCGGCACCTTTGCCCTGGCGGCGGCGATCAACATCGTCATGCAGGGTCTGGTCGGCGGTCTGACGCACCGTTATCTGCTCCGTCGCGGCAAGGCCCGTCTGCTGTTCAGCCCGCTGCTGGCTGGGAGCGTCACCTTCGTGACCATCCTGATCGAACTGGGTATCGATCTGGCTCTTGTCCAGCCATTCGAGGAATCGCTCCACGTGGTTTCCCTGATCGCCTTGCCGGAGCTCATTGCCAACCCGCTGGGGGCCGCCGTGTTTGTGGAAATCCTCCTCGATCGGCGGGATCGTCTGGAGCGCGAGTCCAGCGCCTTTTCCGCGCGGGCGCTGGATATCGCCGCCCATGTCGACGGTGTGCTGCGCGATGGCTTCAATCAGGAGAACAGCACCCGTGTCGCACGGATCATTTACGATCAGTCCGGCGTCGGTGCGGTGGCCATTACCGACCGCGAAAAAATCCTCGCCTTCATCGGCATGGGGGCCGATCATCACTTGCCGGGAACGCCGATCACCTCGTCGCACACCTTGCAGTCCATCGCCAACAATGAAGTCATCTTCGCCGACGGCAACGAGGTGCCCTACCAATGCTCGATCAGCCCGCAGTGCAAGCTTGGCTCGTCGCTGGTGATCCCGCTGGTCGGCGAAAACCGGCAGGTGATTGGCACCATCAAGCTCTACGAGCCAAAGACCAAGATTTTTTCCACCGTTAACCGGACTTTCGGTGAAGGCATCGCCAAACTCCTCTCCAGCCAGATTCTGGACGGGAACTATGCGCGCCAGAAAAGCCTGTTGCTGCAATCGGAACTGAAACTCCTGCATGCGCAGATCAACCCGCACTTTCTGTTCAATGCGCTGAATGCGATCATTGCCGTCACCCACGACGATGCCGCCAAGGCGCGCAAGCTGCTGACCGACCTTTCGGTCTTTCTGCGCAAGAACCTCAAGCATCCGATCGAGGACGTGCGGCTTGCCGATGAAATCGAGCACATCAAGGCCTATCTTGGGATTCAACTGGCCCGGTTTCCGGATCGTCTGAGCGTGGAGATCGACATCCCGGCGCATTTGCTGGCGCTTCGCGTTCCCGTTTTTACGCTGCAACCGCTGGTCGAGAATGCAATCAACCACGGCACGGCCCAGATGATCCGCGCCGGGCAGGTCAGCATCCGGGCGGTTCAGGAGGCGCAGCACATCTTCCTGGAGGTGGAGGACAATGCCGGTCGCTACGCGCCGGAACCCGGTGGCGACGGGCTGGGGATGAACATTGTCGACCGGCGCATCAAAAGCCGCTACGGCGACGCTTTCGGCGTGACGGTGAGTTGTGAGCCAGACGTTTTCACCCGGGTGAGGGTGTGTATTCCCATGGAGGTGACGGGATGATCGGTGTCCTGATTGTCGATGACGAACCGCTGGCCCGGCAGGAACTCCGGCGTGCCCTGGAAAGTGCGAAAGACCTCCAGATCCTCGGCGAGTGTGGCGACGCGATCACCGCCATCGGTCAGATCTATCAGCTCAAGCCCGACGTGGTTTTTCTCGACATCCAGATGCCACAGATTACCGGCTTCGAGATGCTCGGCATGCTCAATCCGGCGAACATGCCGGACATCGTCTTTCTGACCGCCTATGATCAATACGCGATTCATGCCTTCGAGAAAAACGCCTTCGATTACATCCTGAAACCGATCACCGTCGAGCGCCTCGAAATCACCTTGCAACGACTGCGCGGCAGCCAGCGTACCCAGGATTTCAGCGTGTTTCCGGAGGTCAGGCTGCTGCGTCAGATTCCCTGCTTTGAGCAGCAGGCGCTGGTCTTCCTGAAGGTGGAGACGGTCGAATGCGTTGAATCACGTGCTGCCGGAATCTATGTTTCGGATCAGTCGGGCAAGGAACGCCTGACGGCGCTCCGGCTCAACGTCTTGCAGCAGCGAACCACCTTGCTGCGCTGTCACCGGCAGTATCTGGTGAATCTTGATCTGGTGCAGAAACTGCGTTATCTCGATAGCGGCCTTGCCGAATTCATCACCCGCAGCGGCCGCATCATCCCCATCAGCCGCCGCTTCCTGCCGGAGATCAAGGAACGGCTCGGCATCCGTTGATCGGGGCGGCTACGGTCATTTACTCCTCGATCACGTAGTCCTTCAGGTTCACCGCCCTGAACTGCGTCCGCTCGAAGGCGTCGGTTCGCGGGTAGGGGGCGGTGGCGTCGATGCCGACCTTGGTGATCTTGCCGTCCTTGACCATCGGGTTGAGGGGGTGGCCTTCCTGATCGGGCAGGATGATGAAGCCCTTCTTGGCGTCAAAACGGGTGGTGAAGGCCCATTCGACGTCGATGGGGTCGTAGATATTCACGTCGGTATCGACCGCCGTCACCCAATGCAGCGAGGGGAAGGCCTTGAAGGTCTCGCGGATGGCGGTGTCCTGAATGCCTTCGCTCTGCTTGTCGAGCTGGATGACTGCGCCGTAGAAGCCCGAGCCGCCCGGCGGCAGAAACACGGCCTTCAGATCCGGGACGATCTTGTTGACAGTGCCGAAGATTTTCGCTTCGGCCGTCAGGCCGACCGCATTCCACACCTCCTGCCCGGAGAGCAGGGTGTGGAAAACCGGGTTCTTGCGGTGAGTGATGGCCTTGACCTGCATCACCCAGCGATTGTCACGCGCGCCGTAGTAGCCGGTGACTTCGGCAAACGGGCCTTCCGGTTCGCGCACATGCGGCAGGATTTCCGCCTCGATGACGAACTGCGCGTCGGCAAAGGCCGGCACATCAACGGTCTGCGCCTTGAGGTATTCGATCGGCCGACCGACGAGATGGTTGGCAATCGTCGCTTTGCCGGGGCCTTGCGAGGGAATCGCCGAAACCAGCCACGGAGCCAGGCTGACGCCGTTATTGATCGTCACCGGCAGCGGCTTGCCCTGTTTCTCCATTTGCTCCAGATAGGCACCGAGATGCCGACCCGGATCGATCAGGAAAGTCATCCGGTCCTTGCCGGTCACCATGAGGCGGTGAATGGAAATGTTGGGCTTTCCGGTTTCGGGATCGTTGACAACGACCACGGAGGAGTCGAAATATCGCCCGCCGTCCTTGAGCGCATGCACCGGCACCGGCAACTCGTTGAGGTCGAAGCCTTGGGTCTGGATGACCTCATTGGCTGGCCCCTTCTCGCGCAGCGGCGAGGGCAGGGCATTCTTGTCGTTCTTCCAGGCACCAATGGCCGAGGCGATGGCAAAGGGGACTTTTTCCTTGGGCATGTCGAACAGCCCGCCGATGGTTTCCCGGTTCCATACCAGACCGATGAACACGGGGTAGGCGCTGCCTTTGACCTTCTCGAACAGGACAGCCTTTTTGCCTTCATATTGCTTGGCGATACCAGCGAGTTCGAGGTTCGGATCAACTTCGGATTTGACGCGCACCAGATTGCCAGTCTTGTCGAGATAGTCGATGGCTTTGCTGATATCCACGAGCCGGTCGCCGACTTCACGCGGGATGGTGGGCGCGGCTGCAGCGCTCAGGGGAATCAGGGAGGCCCCCAGGAGGGTGGCGGTGAGTGCTTTTTTGAGTGTTTTCATTTTTAGGGGGGGTGAGGAGTCAGGAGTGAGGAGTGAGGAGTGAGGAGTGAGGGGGAGGAGTGAGGGGGAGGAGTGAGGGGGAGGAGTGAGGGGGGAGCGAAGCGACCTTGCTACAGGTTTTGCTTCTTGCTCCTCACTCCTTACTCATTACCGCTTCTCAGCCCCATTCCAGCGTGGGAAAAGCTCATGTTCAACGTCGAAAAGGTCGAGCATCTTGCCGACCGTCTGCTTGATGATGTCGTCGAGCGAAGTGGGGCGGGTGTAAAAGGCCGGAACCGGCGGGACAATGATCGCGCCACTTTCCGTTGCCTGCTGCATCAGGCGCAGATGGCCGGCATGCAGCGGTGTTTCCCGCACGGCGAGTACCAGCCGACGGCGTTCCTTGAGTGTCACGTCGGCGGCGCGGGGAATCAGGGTTTCGTTGTACGAGTTGGCGATGGCCGAGAGGCTCTTGATCGAGCAGGGCAGCACCAGCATGCCGTCGGTACGGAAAGAACCGCTGGAAACGGAAGCAGCCAGATTGTGCTCGTCATGCACGACGCTGGCCATGGCCTCGATTTGCGGCAGCGTCCAGGAGGTTTCCAGCGCGATGGTCTGTTTGGCCGCCGCTGAAACGATGAGATGTGTTTCGGCCCGCCCGCGCAGGGCTTCCAGGGCACGAATGCCGTAGATGACCCCCGAGGCGCCGGTGATGCCGATGACAATTCGCTTCATGTTCTTTGATTCCGTATGGCGTCGATGACTTGCTGTGCGAGTTCTGCGCAGAGAAGATGAACAGTTTCGATCTCCCCGGCGGGTAATAGTTCCCAGTGCATCCCGGCGGAAACGGAAACCGTGCAGGCCAGGGCAGCGGCCAGCTTTTCGGCAAAGGGTTTGACGATGTCGTCCTCCTTGTGTCCGGGGCTGGTCAGTACCGACGACGTTGCGCTCATGCGTGCCGGGTTGCTCAGGCTGGGCCGGGGAATCGCTAGGGCGACCGCGCCAACGTGCGGTACGGAACCGCCCCAGAGCGAGACCACCAGATCCGCGCCGACAGGAAGGACCAGGGCCTCGATGGTGCAGGCGTTTTTTTTGTGCGTGAGTCTGAAAGCTTCCATGGCGGCGAGAGGGGAAAAGGATGGGAGGGGCATTGTAGAAGGGGAAGGGGGAGGAGGGAAGGGTGCGCCTTGCCTGTTTTTCGGCTTGCGCCTGGAAAAAACACTGTTTGTTTCCGCAGCATCATCGTCGGTAGACGGTTTTACTCTTCCCTCTTCTCCCTTCACCCTTCCCGTAAGCGCTTCATGCGCTTGCCCCGTCCGGATTGTTTTTGTCTGGTGTTTTGTTGCTTCCGGTGGTATGATCCGCCAGATTTTTTCGGGCTGTTGTCCGGAGAAATCAATAGCGTGCCATTCCGGCCGCGAGGCGTACCGGTAACGGTGCGTCAATTACACACATTCGCCGGATCAAGGGTGTCGGGAAGTCAAACTCCCGGCGTAAGTAGGCGGATGGTGGTTCAACCCTGACAGGAAAGAGAAATCATGTCTGTAACGATGCGTCAAATGCTGGAGGCCGGTGTCCATTTCGGGCACCAGACCCGTTTCTGGAATCCCAAGATGGCACCGTACATTTTCGGTGCCCGCAGCAAGATTCATATCGTCAACCTCGAAAAAACGCTGGTCAAGTACAACGAAGCCATGGCTTTCGTGCGCAAGCTGGCGTCGAACAAGGGCACCATCCTGTTCGTCGGTACCAAGCGCCAGGCCCGCGAGATCATCGCCGAGGAAGCCATTCGCGCCGATTCGCCCTATGTCGATCAGCGCTGGCTGGGCGGCATGCTGACCAACTTCAAGACCATCAA
>CAYMYD010000076.1:0-2705 GCA_964394535.1 uncultured Propionivibrio sp.
GATTCAAAGTCAAAACCAAATGCTCAGACTCATACCTCTAGTGGAATTGACTGATGACGCGACAGCCGGTTGCCAGCCGACTGAATTCTTGAACCCTGAAGCGGGCTCAGATACGGAAGCGAACGGCCATCAGCACCATCTGTTGTGCGGAATCCGCCGAATTCCGGCAGGCCGCGCTGCTTACAATCCGTTACGCAAGCATCGATAACTTGCCACAGACAAGTGGTGGGTCGGCGCGTAGACTGCACAGCGTTGCTTCAGCGTCCCCCGCTGGCAACGTTTGACCCTCCCTGACCCATCGCAACGATGGGATTTACATCCCGCGCCAATTGCGCGGGATTTTTTTTGCCCGGCTTCTGGGCTACCGGTCGGCTCGCCGCAGCGCCACATGGGCTTTGATCCGGCACTGCGTATGCGTGCGCCAGTCATCGCCCGGCAGGCTGGCCAGCCATTGTTTGAACAGCCCGGAGGAAAAAGCCAGGGTGTCGTGCGCGACAGCTTCGACATCCAGCCCCCGGCGTAGAAACCCCTTGCTGGCCGCTTGTGCATAGAGGTCTTTCAGGGTGATCAGGTAATCCGCATGTGGACGGATGACTTCCTGGAGTACTGGCGCAAATTCGTCAACGTATTCGCAGCGTAGCGACATGATCTCAAAGGTCTCGCGCACCAGCGGATTGTTTTCCAGGATCTCGAACAGCAGGCACAGCGAATGTTCGATGGCATCCAGCGGATTGGCAATCTCCGGCGACAGCATGTGGGAATGCACCTGATCGAGCACCCTCGCGGTCTGTTCGCGCATGGCGTAAAACAATGCCGCCTTGTTCTCGAAATGCCAGTAGATGGCACCGCGGCTGACGCCTGCCGCCTGCGCCACATTTTCCATGGAGGTCCGACTGACGCCGCGCTCATGGAATACCCGCCGTGCCGCATCAATAATTTCCTGCCGCGTCTGTGCCGCTTCGGCCTTGGTTCTTCGCCCCATCACTCGTTTCCTGGTTTGCGCCCGATCAGTTACAAGAAGCTACAACAAGTACGGGCAAAAAGAATATACATACAGTCATGATTGTATATATAATGACGAACAATTCAAGTCTGGAGTCGTCCACATGTCACTCTTTCGATTGCCCACCGCGCTGTCTTTCAAGAAATCCGTTCTGGCTTCTTCGATCCTGCTGAGCTTGTTGCTCGGTGCCTGTGCCGACAAGGCGGCGCCACCGCCCCAGGCGGCGACACCGCCTGCACTGCCGGTGACGGTGCTGGAGATGAAGCCGGTCAATCTGCCGGCGGTCATCGAAGTCATGGCCCAGACCGAAGGCGCGCGCGAAACCGAAGTCCGCGCCCGCGTCGGCGGCATCCTGCTGAAACGCCTGTACGAAGAGGGGATGCCGGTCAAGGCCGGGCAACCGCTGTTCCAGATTGACCCGGCCCCCTATGAAAATGCGCTGGCCGAAGCGAAGGCGCGCGCCGAGCAGGCGGCCCGTGAGGAAGCACGGCTCAAGGGGCTGGTCGCGCAACAGGCGGTGAGCCGCATGGAGTACGACAATGCGGTTTCGGTTAACGCCATGGCGCAGGCGGCGCTCAAACAGGCGCAACTGAATCTTTCCTGGACGACGGTGACGGCACCGGTTTCCGGTACCTCCAACCGTGCTGCCCGCTCCGAAGGCAACCTGATCAGCGTCAGCGATCCCGTGGCGCTGACCTCGATTGCGCAGACCAATCCGATGTGGGTGCGCTTCGGGGTTTCCGACGCCGAGAGCGCCAAACTCCCCGGCCATCAGTTGAAGGCCAAAAACGTCAGCGGGGTCGAACTGATGCTGGCCAATGGCAGCGTCTATCCGAAACCCGGCAAGATCAATTTCCTCGCCTCGACCATCGACACGGTATTGGGCACCCAGCAGCTTCGCGCCGAATTCGACAACAGCGAGGGGCAACTGCTCCCCGGACAGTTTGTCCGGGTTCGAGTCATGACCGGAATGCGTGAAGGCGTTTTCCTCGTGCCGCAATCCGCGGTCGTGCAGACCGAACAGGCCAATCTGGTGATGACCGCCGACGCCGAGAACAAGGTCGCACCGCGCCCGATCCAGACCGCCGAATGGCAGGGCAGGGACTGGGTGGTTACCGGCGGGCTCAAGGCTGGTGACCGGGTGATCGTCGATAATCTGATGAAGCTGCGCCCCGGCATGGTCATTGCACCACAGGCTCCGCAGGCTGCCCCTGCCGCAGCAGCGGCGGGAAATCCGGCCCCTGAAAAGTCCGCCGAATCCCGGCCCAAGTCGTAAGGAAGGCGGCTCCCCATGTCAAAATTCTTTATCAACCGACCGATTTTTGCGTCGGTTATCTCCATCGTCATCGTGCTCGCCGGGCTGGTCGCCGCCATGGTGCTGCCGGTCGCGCAGTATCCCGAAATCACGCCGCCGACGGTCGTCATTACCGCAAACTATCCGGGCGCTTCCGCAGAAACCTTGGAGCGTACCGTCGCCGGGCCGATCGAAGAGCAACTTTCGGGCATCGATAACCTGATCTATTTCAGCTCCTCGTCGTCGGCCAACGGTTCGCTTGAAATCACCGTTTCTTTCGAAGTCGGCTCCGATATCGACATGGCAACGGTTAACGTCAATAACCGCGTCAAGATCGCCGAACCTCGCCTGCCCGAGGTGGTGCGCCAGTATGGGGTCAATGTCCAGAAGCGCTCGAACAACATCCTG
>CAYMYD010000076.1:2805-9887 GCA_964394535.1 uncultured Propionivibrio sp.
GGCAAGATCGGCCAGGAGCCGATGATGGACGGACAGCAGCTCGTCTACACCGTCACCGCCAAGGGGCGGCTGGTGAAGCCGGAAGAATTCGGCAACATCGTCATCCGTGCCGACGGGGCAAAGGGCGTGCTACGCGTGAAGGATGTGGCGCGTATCGAACTCGGCGGGCAGAGCTATGACGCGGTGTCACGGCTGGGCGAGCAGGCGGTGACAGGGATTGGCGTCTTCCTCCAGTCGGGAGCCAACGCCCTGGATACCTCGAAGCGCGTCCGCGCCAAGTTCGAGGAGATTTCACAGAAATTCCCCAGTGACGTTGATTACCTTATCCCGTTCGATACCACCAAGTTTATTCAGGCTTCGATCAAGGAAGTGCTCTATACCCTGGGCGAGGCGATGGTGCTGGTGGCCATTGTCGTTTTTGTCTTCCTGCAGAACTGGCGGGCGACGATCATCCCGCTGATTGCCGTGCCGGTATCACTGATCGGTACCTTTGCCGGACTTTACCTGTTCGGCTTCTCGATCAACACCCTGACCCTGTTTGCCATGGTGCTGGCCATCGGGATCGTCGTCGACGATGCTATCGTGGTGCTGGAGAACGTTGAACGGCTGATGCGAACGCAGCACATGAATGCGCATGACGCGGCGGTACAGGCGATGCGCGAAGTTTCCGGCGCGGTCGTGGCCATCGTGCTGGTGCTGTGTTCGGTTTTCATTCCGGTCGCTTTCCTTGGCGGCATCGCCGGACAGCTCTACCGGCAGTTTGCCGTCACCGTGGCGGTTTCGGTGTCGCTCTCCGGGGTCGTCGCCCTGACGCTGACCCCGGCGCTGTGCGCCCTGCTGCTCAAGGAGGAGCACCAGGAACCGGTGCTGTTCAAGCCGTTCAATCGCGCTTTTTCGGCGCTTACCAACTTTTACACGGCAACGGTCAGAAAAACCCTCTACCACCGCATCATCGGTACGACGGCCTGCATCATCATCATCGCCGGCAGCTTCTTCATGTTCCGCATTGTCCCCGGTGGCTTTGTCCCTTCGGAAGATCAGGGCTACGTGATCAGTGCGCTGATGCTGCCCGACGGTGCCAGCCTGCAACGCACCAAGGCCTCGGCAACACAGCTCTACAAGATGATTGGCAACGATCCCAATATCGAATATTTCTTCAACATCTCCGGGGTCGATCTCATCGGCGGCGGCAGAAAAACCAATGCCGGGACGGTTTTCATTCCCCTGAAGGATTGGGACAAGCGCAGTGAACACGCCGACGCCATCGCCAGAAAATTCGGCGGCATGGGCATGATGCTCTCCGATGGCTTGGGTCTCGTTTTCAACCCGCCTGCAATTCAGGGGCTGGGCGCGGCAGGCGGCTTTGAGGTGTTCATCCAGTCACGCGGGGAAAGCAATCCGAAAAAGCTGGCTGACGTGGTTCAGCAACTCATGGGGGAACTCAAGAAACGTCCGGAGCTCACCGGCATCAATACGTTCTTCCGCCCTGCGACACCGCAGCTCAAGGTCGAGGTGGACGAAGCCAAGGCGACTGCCCTGGGCGTTCCGGTGGCCGAGGTCTACCAGAGTCTGCAAGCGACGATGGGCGCGCTTTACATCAACGACTTCAACCTCTCCGGTCGCACCTACCGCGTGCAGATGCAGGCCGACGCGCCCTACCGTGCCAAGCCGACCGACATCGGCAAGATTCACGTGCGCAGCGCACGTACGGGCGCGATGATCCCCGTTTCCACGCTGATCACGGTGAAAACGGTGACCGGTGCGGAACAGCTCGAACGCTTCAACGGCTTCCTTTCCGCCAAGATCATGGGCAATTCGGTTCCCGGCGTGAGTACCGGCGATGCGATCAAGATTGTCGAACAGGTGCTCAAGGAATCAATGCCGGAAGGCTATGACATGGCCTGGACAGGGCAGGCTTTCCAGGAAAAACGCACCGGTACCGCCTCGGCCATCGCCTTCGGTTTCGGCATCCTGATGGTCTTCCTGATCTTGGCCGCGCAGTATGAACGCTGGTCGCTGCCGCTGGCGGTGATCATGGCCGTGCCGTTTGCGCTGTTTGGCGCGCTGGCGGCGGTGATGATCCGTGGCATGCCCAACGACATCTACTTCCAGATCGGCTTGGTGGTACTGATTGGTCTGGCAGCGAAGAACGCCATCCTGATTGTCGAGTTTGCCGCACAGAAACGCGCCGAAGGCATGAGAGTGCGCGAAGCGGCGCTGGAAGGCGCGCGCTTGCGCTTCCGACCGATCGTGATGACCTCGCTGGCCTTCATTCTGGGGGTCTTCCCGCTGGTCAAGGCAACCGGTGCCGGAGCGGCCGCCCGTCGCTCGATGGGTACGGGGGTGTTCGGCGGCATGCTTGCTGCTACCTTCATCGCCACCATTTTCATCCCGATGTTCTTCAGCTGGCTGTCCGGGAAACGGAAGAGTCGTGGTACACAACCGGTACAGGTTGAGGAGAAAAAGCATGAATAGTCGCGCGCGTTATCAACCCCTGCTTGCCCTGATCCTTCTGTCATTGGGTGGCTGCATGATCGGTCCGGACTTCCTGCGGCCGCAAACCGCCCTGCCCGGTGAATACACGGCGGCAGACCCGACGACTCAAGCCCAGGCACCATTGCAGAAAGAATGGTGGCTCCTGTTTCAGGACGCCCAGCTCAACGAGTTGATCGCCAAGGCACAGGCACACAACCACGACCTGCTGGCAGCCATCGCCCGCGTCGAGGAGGCCGAAGGGCTGGCGCGTGAAGCCAATGCGCTGTTCTATCCCTCGCTCGACCTTTCGGCGGGTGCCGGGCGTAACAAGCTCGCCGAACCGGGCAATCCCCGGCTGCGCGACAGTCGCCGTGCCTCGCTTAATACTGCGTTCGAAATCGACCTGTGGGGCCGTCTGCGCCGTGCCAACGAAGCCGCCCGCGCCGAAATTCTGGCCAGTCGCTATGCCCGCGATACGCTCGAACTTTCTGTCGCCAGTCTGACCGCCAATGGCTACCTCGCCTTACGCGCAGCGGACGCCAATATGGCGCTCACGGCCGATACCCTGAAGAGTCGGCAAAGCGCGCTCAATATCGCCAGAAGCCGCATGGACGCAGGCAAGGCATCGCCGCTGGACTTCCATCAGGCCGAAGGGGCGGTCGCTGCCGCCCAGTCGCAGCTCTCGTCACTCCGGCGTCAGCGTGCCCTGGCAGAAAACCAGTTGGCCCTGCTGACCGGACAGCCGGGCTTTTCGCTGCCTGCCGGTGATTTGCGGCAGCTGCCGATGCCACCGGTTCCGCCTGCGGGCCTGCCTTCCGCACTGATCGAAGCACGACCGGACATCCGTCAGGCCGAAGAATTGCTCGTTTCGGCCAATGCCCGCATCGGCGTCGCCAAGGCTGCGCTCTTCCCCACGGTATCACTGACCGGCAGTCTGGGGAGTGAAAGCGCCGAGTTCTCCAAGCTCTTCAGCGCCGGTTCGCAGACCTGGAATATTGGTCTCGGACTGATCTTCTCCGTTTTTGACGCGGGTCGCCGGGAAGCACAGATCGATCAGGCCAGCGCCCGTCAGAAACAGGTGCTGGCGAATTATCAGAAAACGGTCGAAAACGCCTTCAAGGAAGTGAACGACGCGCTAGTGAGTCTCCATGAAGGCGCGGAAGGCGAAAAGGCGGAAACCCAGCGTGTCGAAGCCGCCAAAAAGACGCTTGCTCTGGCCGAAGTGCGTTACGAATCAGGCTATTCCCCCTTCATCGAAGTGCTTGATGCCCAACGCAATTTCAACGATGCCCAGCTGGCCTACATCGGCCAGCGCCAGTCGCGCCTGAGCGCCGCAGTCAGCCTGTTCAAGGCCCTGGGCGGCGGCTGGAAGGACGACTTCAAGGCGGACTCCCTGAAGAACACCGGTCTTCAATGAGAAGGGGAATGGGAGAAGAAGCTAAACCTTCCCCCTCCTTCAATGCGAAAAGGGCGTACCCTCACACGGAGGATACGCCCTCGCTGTAAGCAGTGAGCGACTACAGGTTAAGCACGAAGGAAAGCACGAACAGCACCAGCACGCCGAAGAGCATGGAAGGCCGCTGGAATTTGTTGGCGATCTTGAGATCCGAACCCGGAAGGATGGGGATCACGGTCGCCAGTGCGGCAATCGGGCCACCGGTGAGGAAGTACTGCATGATCGCGCTGCCCCCTGCGGCCATGCACGCGGCGGCCAGCGGATTGGCACCGGCGCCCAGCGTGGCTTGCAGGAAGGGAAGTACGATCGCCGCGGACGCCGCATTGCTTTGCGTGATCAGACCGGCAATCGCGGAAACAAAAAGCATGCTTTGCAGCGGTGCCACTTCCAGGATCGGCATGAAGGTCTTGCCGATGAGGCTGGCCAGACCGACATTCTTGATGACGGCCGACATGAACAGGAAGCCGATGGTCGCCACCAGCGGTGTGGCAACCCGTCCCACGCCTTGCAGCATGGCCGCTTCGCCTGCAGCAAAGGGGGTCTTGGACAGGATGATCGTCAGGATGGCAGCGGCAACGCCGATCAGGAAGATCGGGTAACCGAGCACGAAGCCGACGAACAGCACGCCAAACGGCAGGAAGGCCATCCAGACCGGAATCTTGTTGTCGCTGGTCTCGAATTCTTCAGCGATCTTCTGCATTTCTTCCTTGGTCATCTGAATCTTCAGCTTGCGCTCTTCACGCTTGAGGCGCACGAGGCTGCAGGCAAAGATCGACAGCGACACAAAAATGCCGACGACGTTGATCACGCCGAAGCCGATTCCGGCCATGGCCACGACGGCAACCTGCGTCGGATGGGTAAATCCGCCATAGTTGCCCAGGTGCCCGGCGTGTCCGTGGATACCGGCTGATTTGCTCGGATCAACACCCATCTTGGTCGAGGCGATGCCGGTAATGACGGCCGTGATTGCCGGTTGCGTGAAGCCTGTCAGCATGCCGATGACACCGGCGGCGATACCACCGGCCACGGCGACACCCGCGCCGCCGCCCAGCACGCGACCGACCCGGATGATCCAGCGGACGATCACGTCGAGGAAGCCGGCGCGTTCCATGATGCCGATAAACATCAGCACGCCCGCCATGTCGGCGATGACCGGGTTGAGGCCGCTGACGACAAACGAGGTGATGGTGACCACATCCTTGCCGCCGGTGAGCGGGAACCCTGCGACGACCGCTGCAATGGCCGAGCCGATGATGGCTGTCATGTAAAGTGGGGTTTTCCCGCTGATCATCAGCAATAGCGTGATGACCATCAGGATTTGTGCGATTGTCATATTGCCCTCCTTATGGTTGAAAACAAAACCGGTCATATAAAACCGGACCGAAAATTTTAGCGAGTGGGAATATTAGCAATTCATTGTATGGCAAATTGGCGAATAACTCTCACTCGCTGCGGCCATGATACACTAACTGCCTTATATCAACCCTTTTCAGGAGAATGTCATGGGCAAACCAATTATTGCTGTCGGCGCACTCGGCGGTACGATCTGCATGAGTGCCGGAGGGGAAAGTGGCGGGGTCAAGCCAGCATTCAGCGCCAAGGATCTGGTCAGTGCCGTCCCGGTGCTGAATACATTGGCCGAATTGCGTGCACAAACTCTTTTTGCCGTGGCCAGCGGCAGCCTGAAAATTGAAAATCTCCTGCATGCCCTGCAATGGGCAGAAGAACAGGTCAAAGCCGGTGCCAAGGGCGTGGTTATCACGCAGGGTACCGATTCCCTTGAAGAAAGCGCCTTTTTCCTGAATCTGCTGTGGAAACTTCCGGAGCCTCTGGTCATTACCGGTGCCATGCGCAATCCCGACAGTATCGGTGCGGAAGGCGGAGCCAACATCTACGCCAGCGTCCTGACCGCGCTTGACGACAAGAGCCGCAACCGGGGCGTGCTGGCGGTGCTCAACGACACGATTCATTCCGCCAAATGGGTGCACAAGAGCAACACCTTTGCGGTCAACACCTTCATTTCACAAAATGCCGGCCCGGAAGGCATGGTACTTGAAGGCAGCGTGAAATACCTGCGCGAACCGGCAGCCCGGCAGACCTTCTCCTACCCCGACGTCGCACTGAAGGTCGGTATCTGCTGGAGTTATCTTGGTGACGAAGGCGATTTCATCGAATTTGCGCAAACCAATGGTTATCATGGCTTGGTCGTCAGCGCCTTTGGTGCCGGCCACGTTTCCAAGGACATGATGGACACGATCGCCAAGCTGGCCGGGAAATTCCCGGTCATTATTGCCTCAAGGACAGAATCCGGCGTAACGGCCCATACAACCTATGGTTATTATGGTTCCGAAATAACCCTCCAGGAACACGGTGCCATCATGGCCAACTGGCTTAGCCCGGTAAAAGCCCGTCTGCTTTTAATGACTCTGCTCGCCAATAAAATGGATAGGGCACAAATCAAGCAGGTTTTCGACAATTATTAAGCTGCAATAAAACAGAAAAAAAGCCGGGGAGATTGTTTTCCCCGGCTTTTTTATTTTATTCATCGGTTTTCATGATTGGCCGCCAGGATGCGCGCCTTGCCGTGGATCGCTTATCTATCCTATCGCTCGCGGCGTAATGCCGGACGTTTGCCGATACGCAGGTTGGTGTCAAACACCGATTTCTGCCGACGCAGCTTGAAAGGAACGGTTTCACCAGGCGTTTGTCCGGCAATCAGATCAAGCATGGTTTGCGGGTCTTTGACCGCCTTGCCATTGACCGCCAGTAGAATGTCGCCCGGTTCGATGCCGCCCTGATCGGCCGGACTGCCGCGCTGCACCCCGGCAATCAGCGCCCCGGCCGTATCGGTCAGGCCAAAGCTTTCCGCGAGCTCCGGCGTGATTTCCTGAACCTCGACCCCGATCCAGCCGCGCGTCACCGTTCCGGTTTCAATGATCTGCTCCATGACCTTGCGCGCTGTCGACACCGGGATGGCAAAGCCGATACCAAGCGAACCGCCGGAGCGCGAATAGATCGCCGTGTTGATCCCGATCAGGTTGCCTTGGCCATCGACCAGCGCACCGCCGGAGTTGCCGGGGTTGATCGCCGCATCGGTCTGGATGAAGTTCTCGAAGGTGTTGATGCCCAGGTGCGAGCGGCCCAGCGCCGA
>CAYMYD010000077.1:0-1888 GCA_964394535.1 uncultured Propionivibrio sp.
TCTGGGTCAGGTTTTTAGTCACCGTATTGTCAGTGCTGCCTAAGCTGTCCTTCGTCTCCACCGTCAGCGTGATCTGCGCATCCCTGCTACTGTGAGCGGGCGGGGTGAGGGTGTAGTTCTGGAAGAAAGTCGTGAGATCACTGCCTTTCAGCCCCGCTGGCGGCATCCCGGTTACCGTAAACTCTTGAACGCTGTCTGTTGCGGCAAACAACGTGCTCGCACCATTTTTCAGTACCCATCCTGTCGGTATGCCCTTGATCGTCAGGCTGGTTACGGCTTCGCTACCGTCGGTATCGGTCAACCGGAAGGCCGACATGAAGTTGACCGGAGTGTCTTCCTTCGTCGTCACAGGCGAGATCGCCACATCCCCGGCCTCCGGGGTAACGTGCAGGTTGAAAGTGACGGTGTCGGAGAGAACAGTGGCGTTGGCGGGGCTACTCGCCGTGCCGCCGTTGCTGTCGTAATCCCGATCCTGCGCGTGCAGCGTGACCTTGATGCCGTTGAAATCCCCGGAAAGATCCTTGCCACCTGTGATATTGATGTCGCCAAAGGCCTCTGCCAGCGTTGCGACATTGAGCCTAGTGGCGTTAATACGAATGCTGCCTCCCCCCGCCACATCCGTACCATTGACCCGAATCGTGCTGTTGCCAGAAGGATTTTCGATGGTGATCCAGCGCATTTCACTGCCGTCGGTATCGGCAAAATTAGCCGCTGTTTTCAGCAGCGTCTTGAGGTTGAAGGTCGTGTCTTCGGTGGTGGTGAAACTGGCGACATCGGTGGAATTACTCGTCGTTCCGTCACCCACATCGAGCCAGTTGCTGCTGGTGTTGTTTTCCTTGATCTGCAAATCGAAACCGTCGGTCACGGCCTTGACGTCGATGGTTTGGTAGATGCCGCTCCATGTTCCGCCCGGATAATTCGCATCATCCCCCCAGACCAGTTGGCCTGCATAAGCATGTCCTGTCGGATAGACGGGCGCCATGCCACTCGCGTCAACTTCGAACTCATTGACCGACAGTTGCACCCGGATATTGGAGCCGCTTTGGGAGATCGGGAGGATTTTCAGGTTTTCGAACTGCGCCTTCGTCAGTTCGAGGCCGGCAGGGAAACTGTTTGCAACGTGGTAAGCGTCGCCGGCACCGCTGATGCGGATATGGACGTCATGATCGCTGAAGGTGAACAAGACATTGCCTGTTTGTCCATCAACGAGTTGCGTGCCCTTGAAGTTCGTGTAATCCGGCAGTTGGTCGTTACTCAGGCTGCGCAGGCTCAAGGCAATCGGCCCCAGCCGCTCGGGCCAGTCGCCGGCGCTGGCGCTGAAATCGGTTTTGTCGGTAATTTCCGGCAGTTTGAGATTGAGCGCAATGGCCGTGTCTTCATCGCCAGTGCCGCTGAAGGGGGTCAGTTTCGCCTGATCCGCAACAGGAGTAACGCTGAGATTGAGCGTCGAGCTTCCCAGCGTTTGGCCAACCGAGTTTTGAACCGTGTACCCGATCTCCGGAACCTTGCCGCTGAAGTTGGATTCGCGCGGGGTGAAGCTGTAGGCACCACTTGTGGCAAGCGTTAATGTTCCAATCCAGTTGCTGCCGTCGTAAACCTGGACTCCGGTAGCGCCCGGTGTGGCGGTCGTCGGGCCGTGCTCGCCCTGGTAGCTAAAGGAGAAGACAGAAAGCGTCATGTCGGAATCGCTTGCAGCAATGTCGTCCGTAAGAACGTTGCCGGTGAGGACGGCGGTTTCCGGGCCAGTCCCGGTGTCGGGGAGAAGCGAAACACCCAGGCCCGTGCCTTCAATCCTGATCGAGAGCACGGCGGTCGAGGTATCGCCGTCGGCGTCGGTGATCGTGTAGGTGTAGGTGTCGGTTTTGGATTCACCTGCGGCAAGGTACTG
>CAYMYD010000077.1:1988-9858 GCA_964394535.1 uncultured Propionivibrio sp.
CTGCCGCCTTCCTTGACGGCTTGAATGATTTTTTCGGCGCTCTTGCCACTTTCGAGCAGGGCGGAATCGGTGGCGTCCGGTTTTTCCAGCGCGGCGACTTCGGCATCAAAGGTCAGGGTTTCGTTGGCCGGAACATTCAGCGTGCGCCCGTCCTGCATCGCCAGCTCGACGCTGGCCCCCATGCCGGTGACCAGCACTTCGCCTTCGTAGATGGGGTCGTCAAGCTTCAATTGACGCAGATTGCCTTTTTCGTCCTGAGCAAAAACCTGGCCTTGCAGGGCAGCGACGCGGGCGACGGGGGTGTTGGTTGCCATGACTTTTCCTTGATACGGAGTGAGTGATGGCAGCAGGGTAAGGGTTTAGGCAAGGCCTGACTATTGTACCGAGGTACAGGTTGGTCTTCTGTTGGGCGGTTCGCGAACCGCCCCTACGGCGGGATCAGCCCTCGCAGGGCGGGCACCTGTGCCCGCCAGCCATTGCCGGCGTCTTATTGGCGGCTGTCAACGCCGTTGAAGATCAGCGAGAGTTGCAGGCGGTCGCGGGCGCTGCATTTTTCAAGCAGGGCGGCAACGTGGGCCTTGACGGTGCGCTCGGTAATGTCGAGCTGCCGGGCGATTTCCTTGTTGCTCGCTCCCTGGGCGATCAGGCGGGCAACCTGCAGTTCGCGCTCGGTGAGTTTTTCCTGCCAGGCGGGGGCTGCCTGGCTTTCGGGTGGGGGCAACAGCCGGGCGGTGCTGGCCAGCAGACGTTGCAGCAGGCTCTGCCCAACCCACAGGCCGCCGTTGGCAACAACCGTCGCCACCTGCCGCAACACTTCCGGCGCGGCATGGCCGTTGCAGTAGCCGGAAGCGCCAGCCCCCAGCGCGGCCAGCGCTTCGTCTTCACCCGGACGGTCGGAGAGAACGATCAGCCGCCGCCCAGCAAGGCCAGGCAGGAGTTGCCCGACCAGCGCCACCACGTCCTGGCCGCTGGCCAGCAGCACCCAGACCAGCCCGGCATCGTGCGGAAGCGAGGCCAGCGGGGCGGTCAGCAGTTCGGGAAACGCTTCACGCCAATTGCTGCGCAGGCGCCCGTCAACCGAGAGAAAAATCTGTTTCATCGCTAACTTTCATGATGCACATCGCCACACCCCGAATGATGAAAACCAATCCTGTAGGAGCGGCTTTAGCCGCGATGCAGCGTGTCGGCTACGCAATCGCCCAATCGCGGCTAAAGCCGCTCCTACAGGAAGATTGACGTTTTTCACGCTAACTTTCATGGCAGCAGCCATCCCGACGCATCCGTCGTTGGGAGGGTTCTCCACATTTCACGTTTCACGTTTCACCTTTCACGGCATTTCACCCTATGGAAGCGCTGATTTAACCAACGCCTCCGGCTTTCTCCCCTCGCCCGCTTGCGGGAGAGGGGCGGGGGAGAGGGGGAGCGGTTGATTTTCCAAGATTTTTAATTAGAAAAACGAAACCCTCTCCCCTAACCCCTCTCCCGCAAGCGGGCGAGGGGAATAAATCAGCGTTTTCCTATCGTTCCGAAAGCGCCCGCGCCTTGGCGCGCAGGACGGGTTTGAGCAGATAGGTGAGGACACTTTTTTCACCGGTGATGATATCCACTTCAACGATCATGCCGGGAATCACCGGCAGGTTGTTGCCGAGGGTCGGCTTGTTGGTACGTACCCTGACGGTGTAATAGGCATTGCCTTTTTCGTCAACCACCGAGTCGGCGCCGATGTGTTCGAGCTTGCCGTCCAGCCCGCCGTAGATGGAGAAATCATAGGCGGTGAATTTGACGACGACCTTCTGTCCGGGCCGCAGGAAGGCGATGTCGCGCGGCTGGACGCGGGCTTCGAGCAGCAGGTTGTCTTCCAGCGGGACGATCTCGATGACGTCCTTGCCCGGCTGGACGACGCCGCCCACCGTATTGACCAGCACGCGCTTGACCGTGCCTTTGACCGGCGAGCGCAACACCGAGCGCGTGACCTTGTCCGACAGGCCGACGCTGCCTTCGGCAAGCGCATTGAGCCGGGCCATGGTTTCGCCGAGTTCCTTGCCGGATTCGTTACGGAAGGCGAGGCCGACTTCCTCCAGCTTGTGACTGGCTTCGCTGATCGAGGCCTGGATGCGTGAAATCTGTGCCGAGGCCATGTCACGCTCGCCCCGGAAGCGGGCGACGTCGCGCTCAAGACGCAGGAGTTCGACTTCAGAAACCGCGCCCGAGGCGATCAGCGGCTTGGTCACCGCGAGTTCCCGCGCGGAAATGTCGTAGGACTTGGACGCCTGTTCGTGGCGCGCGCGCACTTCGACGAGTTCCTGCTGGCGCTGTGCAAGCTGCTGCCGGGCGATCGAGCTTTGCGTTTCGAGTTCGTTGCGCCGCGATTCGTAGAGGCGGCGCTCTTCCTCGACGGTCTTCGGGTCTTCCTTGGCGATTTCGTCCGGCACCTTGAACGGTGTGCCTTCGGTCAGCGCCTTGAGGCGCGCGGCCTTGGCCACCAGCGCGCTGTACTGCACGCGGCTTTCACGCACCGAGGAGGCAAAACGCGTCGGGTCGATGCGCAGGAGTACCTGCTCGGCGTCAACAACGTCGCCTTCCTTGACCAGGATTTCTTCGACCACACCGCCGTCCAGGCTTTGCAGTACCTGCAGTTGGCGCGAGGGGATGACCTTGCCTTCGCCACGCGTCACTTCGTCAAGACGGCTGACGGCCGCCCACATGACGGCGATGGCCAGGGCAATGCCGACACTCTTGAGCAGGATTCGGGCGCGCAAGGGTTCCTGTTGCAGGATGGCGTAATCGGAATCGGCTTCAAAACCTTGCAGTTCCTGCGCCTTGTCGGCGCCGGACATGCGTTCGAGCCAGGCATCGGTGTACGGTTGCAGGCGCAGACGGATGCGCTCCAGCCAGCCAACCGTCGTCTTGCCGGCGTTGATGAGTTTCGGGTTCATGACGCCGCCTTTCCGACCCGCCCGGATTGCAGGGCTTCGATCACCTGTTCGCGCGGGCCGTCGGCAACGATGCGGCCGTCGTCAATGACGATGATGCGCGTTGCCAGATCAATCAGGCTGGTTCGGTGGGTAACGATAATCAGCGTCTTGTGCGCGGCAAAGTGGCGCAGGCGTTCCTTGAAGCCGTGCTCGGTGGAAAAGTCCATGGCGCTGGTCGGTTCGTCAAAGAGCAGCGCGGGCGGGTCCATCAGCACGGCGCGGGCGATGGCGACTTCCTGCCGCTGCCCGCCGGAGAGCGATTCGCCGCGTTCGCCAATGAGCATGTCGAAGCCCTTGGGGTGACGGTTGACGAACTGGGTGAGACCGGCCACTTCGGCCGCCGCGACGACGGCGGAATCGTCGGCATAGGGCGCGCCGATGGTGATGTTCTCGCGCAGGGTGCCATAAAAGAGCGTGGCGTCCTGACCGACAAAGCCGATGTTGCGGCGCAGGTCGGCCGGGTCGAGCTGCCGCAGGTCGATGCCGTCGATGCGCACGACGCCGCCTTCCGCCGGCTGGTAGAGGCCGAGCATCAGCTTTTGCAGCGTGGTCTTGCCGGAACCGGTACGTCCGAGAATGACCACGTGTTCGCCCGGCTGGATATGCAGGGAAATATCGCGCAGCGCCGGTTCGCTCTGGCCGGGGTAGCTGAACGAGACGTTGCGGAATTCGATCTCGCCACTGAGTTCGGGGCGATGGATGAAGGCCGAGGCGTCGGGCCGTTCGACCGGCTGGTTCATCAGCTTTTCCAGGGTTTCCAGTGACATGCGCGCATTCTGGAATTGCAGCAGCATCCCCACGGCCTGCCCCAGCGGGGCGATGGCGCGTCCGCCGAGCATGGTCACGGCAATCAGGCCGCCCATCGACATCATGCGCGCCTGGATCAGATACACCCCGGCGACGACCAGCAGCACGTTGACCACCTGCGAGATGATCGCCGCACCGTTCGTCGCGCTGGCCGAGAGCAGCCGCGTCTGCGCGCCGACCCGCGCCAGGAAGGCCGAGGTGCTTTCGTATTTGCGCTGAATGGTGCCTTCGGCGCACTGGGTCTTGATCGTTTCCATCGACGTCAGGCTTTCGATCAGCGTGGCGTTGCGCATGGCGGCAGCACGATAGGTGGTTTCGGTCAGTTCGTGCATCTTGTGCTGGATGACGTAGGCGTAGATCAGGCCAACGATCAGCCCGATGATCGGGATGATCACCAGCGGCCAGGCAATCCAGGCGATGACCAGCAGGAAGATCAGGGCAAAAGGAAAATCAATGAGCGCAGTGACCGTCGAGGAGGCAATGAAATCACGCACCGATTCGAATGAGCGCAGGTTGGAGGCGAAGGAGCCGACCGAGGCCGGTTTGCTGATGAGCTGCATGCCCAGCACCCGTTCCATGATCGTCGCCGAGAGCTTGACGTCGACCCGCGCACTGGCCAGATCGATGAAATGCCCGCGCAGGAGGCGCATCATGAAATCCATGGCGAACACCAGCAGCACGCCGAGCGCCAGCACCCACAGGGTATCGGTCGCGTTGTTGGGCACCACGCGGTCATAGACGTTCATGGTGAACACCGGCATGACCACGGCAAAAACGTTGATCAGTAGCGCCGCGCCAAGCACATCGCGGTAGAGCGCGGCCTGTTCCATCAGGACGCCCCAGAACCAGTGCCGCTTGGCGACCTTGCCGACTTCCGGCGTGCGGGCGTCAAACAGGAAGCGCGGACGCGAAAAGATCGCGATGCCGAGATAGCGCCCGGCCAGTTCGTCCCGCGACAGGCTGACTTCGCCCTGGCCGGTTTCCGGGAAAAGCAGTTTCGCGCTATCGCGCGCTTCGTTCCAGCCGAGCAGGATGCAGGCTTCGTCGCCCTGGAGCAGCAGGATCGCCGGCAGCAAGGCATCATCGATCCCGTCGAGATCGCGCCGCACGACGCGGCCGGACAGTCCGGCCCGTGCCGCCGCACGGGCGAACAGCGAAGGGGTGAGGTTGCCCTTTTCCAGCGGCAAGCCCGCCGTCAGTGCCGCACGGGTACTGGGACGGGCATGCAGCCGGGTCAGCTCGACCAGACAATCCAGCAGCGGGTCATGGTGCAGTTCGTCCTCACTCAAACCGGCAACCCGACTCCCCGCCGGGGAATTTCCTGCCATCGGAGCCTCCGTGGCAGAGATATTTTCAGCCAAGAGCGATTTTCCTTTCCTTACTGATCCAGCCCTGAATAATGTCACAAATCATGAGCCACGGACCAGACCGGCCCAGGCCATGGCAAGAAAATTTTGATTCTTACGCCAACTTCCATGATGCGCATCGCCACATCCCGGACGATGAAAAACCACCCCCTGTAGGAGCGGCTTTAGCCGCGATGCAGCGTGTCGGCTACGCAATCGCCCAATCGCGGCTAAAGCCGCTCCTACAGGAAGATTTGCGGTTTTCACACCGATTGCTGGCGGGCACGGGTACCCGCCCTGCTGGTGCGCCCCCGCACGGCGCTGATACAAATGTTGTTCTGCCGATACAAAAGTATTAGAATCGCCCCCGTGTTTGCTTGGCAATTCGCCTGTAACAATGTCGCGGGACAATCCCCGCGCCGCGTTGCGGAGGCGTTGGCAAACACAGGCATTCGGGCTTTGGCTGGCATGGCCCGTCGTTTTGGGGGATAATCCCGGTGCTGGCAACAGACTTACCACCCCCCCAGGGTCGCTCAGAATGCCCTCCGCCAGTGGACGCTCGTCGTGCGGATTCAGCACCTTCCGCCCCGTCCGTTCAGTGCTTTTGACTCCAGAAGCCGGACTCTCCCTGCACTGGCAGGAACCGACTTCCGGATTTTGACTTTTTATTGACTGAGGAAATGAAATCATGGCTATCAAAGTAGGCATCAACGGTTTTGGCCGCATCGGCAGAATGGTTTTCCGCGCTGCTGTTCAGAATTTCAAAGACATCGAGATCGTCGGCATCAATGACCTGCTCGAACCCGATTACGTCGCCTATATGCTCAAGTACGACTCGGTACACGGTCGCTTCAAGGGCGAAGTCTCCGTCGAAGGCAATACGCTGGTCGTCAATGGCAAGAAGATCCGTCTGACCGCGGTCAAGGATCCGGCCGAACTCAAGTGGAACGAAGTCGGTGCCGAGATCATCGTCGAATCGACCGGCCTGTTCCTGACCAAGGAAACCTGCGAAAAGCACATTGCCGCTGGTGCCAAGAAGGTCATCCAGAGCGCCCCGTCCAAGGACGACACCCCGATGTTCGTGTTCGGCGTCAATGACAAGACCTACAAGGGCGAAACGATCATCTCCAACGCTTCCTGCACGACCAACTGCCTGGCCCCGCTGGCCAAGGTCATCAACGACACCTTCGGCATCAAGCGCGGCCTGATGACAACGGTTCACGCCGCCACCAACACGCAAAAGACCGTCGACGCGCCGTCGAACAAGGATTGGCGTGGCGGACGCGGCATCATGGGCAACATCATCCCGTCCTCGACCGGTGCCGCCAAGGCCGTCGGCAAGGTCATCCCCGAACTCAACAAGAAGCTCACCGGCATGGCTTTCCGCGTGCCGACGCCGAACGTTTCTGTTGTTGACCTGACCGTCGAACTCAACAAGGCCGCCACCTATGAGCAAATCTGCGATGCCCTGAAGGCTGCTTCGCAAGGCGCGCTGAAGGGCGTTCTGGCCTACACCGAAGAGAAGGTCGTGTCGACCGATTTCATCGGCGAAGCCTGCACGTCGATCTTCGACGCCGAAGCCGGTATCGCGCTCGACGACACCTTCGTGAAGCTCGTCGCCTGGTATGACAACGAATGGGGCTACTCCAACAAGGTGCTGGAGATGGTCCGCGTGATGTCCAAGTAAAAAAACAGTCGTCAATTTACCGGAGGGGGAAGGGAGAAGAGAGACATCAAAACTCTCTTGCCCTTTCCCCTTTGTTCATTCTTCTCTCGGAGTTTTGCCATGACTTTCAAACGACTCACCGATCTCGACGTTGCCGGGAAGCGGGTGTTCATCCGCGCCGACCTCAACGTCCCGCAAGACGACAGCCTTGCCATTACCGATGACACCCGTATCCGCGCCGCCCTGCCGGGTATCCGCTACGCGCTCGAAAAAGGCGCGGCGGTGATGGTCACCTCGCACCTGGGCCGCCCGACCGAGGGCGAATTCAAACCCGAAGATTCGCTGGCGCCGGTCGCCACACGCATGAGCGAGCTGCTCGGCAAGCCGGTCCGTCTGGTGCAGAACTGGGTGGATGGCGGCTTTGACGTCAAGCCCGGCGAAGTTGTCATGCTGGAAAACAGCCGCTGCAACAAGGGCGAGAAGAAGTGCAACGAGGAACTCTCGCAAAAGATGGCCGCGCTCTGCGATGTCTGGGTGATGGATGCCTTCGGCACCGCACACCGCGCCGAAGCAACCACTTACGGCATGGGCAAGTACGCGAAGATCGCCTGTGCCGGCCCCTGCGTTGCCTCCGAACTCGAAGCGCTGACCAAGGCACTGGCCCATCCGGCACGCCCGATGGTGGCCATCGTCGGCGGTTCCAAGGTATCAACCAAACTGACCGTGCTCGAAAGCCTCTCGGCCAAGGTCGATCAACTGGTTGTCGGCGGTGGCATTGCCAACACCTTCCTGCTGGCTTCCGGCAAGAAAATCGGCAAATCGCTGGCCGAGCATGATCTCGTCGATCAGGCCAAGGCGGTGATGGCCAAGGTCAAGGTGCCGCTGCCGACCGACGTGGTCTGCGCCAAGGAGTTTTCCGCGACGGCCCAGGCGACGGTGAAAAGCGTCGATGAAGTTGCCGACGACGACATGATCCTCGACATTGGTCCGGAATCGGCCAAGGCCCTTGCGGCGATCATCGCCAATGCCGGAACCGTGGTGTGGAACGGCCCGGTCGGGGTGTTCGAGATGGACGC
>CAYMYD010000078.1:0-2799 GCA_964394535.1 uncultured Propionivibrio sp.
CCGGCTGGGCCAGCCCGGTCTACATGAACTGCCGGAAACTGATTTCCTTCCCGGAAATCCGCAAAAAAATCGTGCGCCAGGCACTCGCCCTGCTCGAAGAACGCCAATGCCTGCAAGGGCTGACGGCGGTCACCGGCGCAGAAGCCAGCGGCATCGCCCTCGCCGCCTGGATCGCCGATGCACTCGACCTGTCGCTGCAATACGTACGCAAGCAAACCAAGGGCATCGGGCCGGACAGCCAGATTGTCGGCGTCATCCGTCCTGGCGAGCATGTCCTGCTGGTTGACGACCTGATGGCCGGAGGGCACTCGAAATACAACTGCTGCCGGGCGCTGCTGGGCAGCGGCGCCACGCTCAAGGACATCTTCGTGATCTTCGATTACGGGGCCTTCCCCACCAAATCCTTCCTCGATGCCATGAACATCCGGCTTCATGCCCTCGCCACCTGGCATGACATCCTGGCCGTCGCCCGGGAGGACGCCCGTTTCGGGACACGGGAACTCAACGAACTTGAAACTTTCCTCGCCGATCCGGTTCGCTGGTCTTACGATCACGGCGGCATTTCCTCAGTGCAGATTGATACGAAAGGAATCCTATGAACTTCTCTCAGGTCGCAGAGCGTTTCGCCCAGTCCGGTGCCGGAACCGACGATTTCAAGCGCCTCTACAAGGAGGCATTCGAGCTGATGAAGTCCGACAGCCCCCACGCGGCGCTGTATTTCGTCATCGGCAGCATCGCGCACGCCTACGTCATCCAGTACGAAGACCAGGGCGTTTCGACCGAGTTCGCCGACAAGGCGAAAGGCTTTCTGGTCGATTTCAACCAGAAAATCTGCCAGGCACTGACGGCCGACACGGCAACGAAGCTTGCCCTGCTCGGTGAAATCGCCACGCAATACCAGTTCGACATTCCCGAGTTTTAAGCCCGGCGCCTCCCGCTTTCTGCAACACCTGTTTTTACGAAAACAGGTGCGGGAGACGCTTGACCGTAAAAACCGTTTGACTCAACCCAGGGAGGTGCATCATGCAATTCAAATCCGAAATCCTGTCCAATCAAGAAATAGCGCCGGCTTACTGGCGTATCCGGCTGAGCGCGCCACCATCCTTCGTTTCTGCAAAACCGGGCCAGTTCATCATGGTGCAGGTCAGCGACAGCATTTCCCCGCTGCTGCGCCGCCCCTTCGGTGTATTCAACACCGGTACGGACGAGCAGCCCTGGTTCGAAATGCTCTACAAGGTCGTCGGCAAGGGGACCGCCCTGCTCGCCTCGCACCATACCGGAGAAATCATCGATGTTCTCGGCCCGCTGGGTACGGGCTTCGACCAGGGCAGCGACGATGAGGAAAAGCTGATCGTCGGTGGCGGCATCGGCCTCGCCCCGCTCTACCCGCTGTGCAAGGAACTCACGCAGAAAAAATCACCGGTACGCCTGTTCGTCGGCGGTCGGACCCAGGCGGATATCCTCTGCCTCGAGGACTTCAAGGCATTGGGCGTTGACTGCCATGTGGCGACCGAAGACGGCTCGCTCGGCACCAAGGGCTTCGTCACCAAGGCACTGGAACAACATCTGGATCAGCTCAGCGGCAAGGCCGCGCTCTACGTCTGCGGCCCGCACGGCATGCTGGAAGCCGTCGCCCGCATCGCCGACGCCCGCCAGCTTCCCTGCCAGGTTTCGCTGGAAAACTACATGGCCTGTGGCGTTGGCGCCTGTCTCGGTTGCGTGACGCCCGGCAAGAACCACTCGCCCACAACCCCGGACTACCGCTGCGTCTGCGCCGAAGGCCCGGTCTTTGCGTCCAATGAACTGCAATGGAGGAGCTGAAAATGAGCACAAAACCCGTGATGAGCGTCAATCTCGCCGGTCTGGCCCTGAAAAACCCGGTCATGACCGCCTCCGGCACCTTTGGGTACGGCGAGGAGTTTTCTCCCTATCTCGATCTCGACAAGATCGGGGCCTACATCACCAAGGGAATGTGCATGCACCCGCGTCCCGGCAATCCGACGCCGCGCCTCATTGAAACGCCCGGCGGCATGCTCAACGCCATCGGCCTGCAGAATGTCGGCATGGAGGCCTTCATCGAAAAGAAACTGCCCTTCATCCGCACCGTCAAAAACACGCCTTGCGTCGTCAATTTCTTCGGCGAAAGCCTGGAAGAATACGGCGAAGTCGCCGCCCGGCTTGACGCCCTGCCGGAAGTCGCAGCGATGGAAATGAATATTTCCTGCCCTAACGTCAAGCACGGCGGCATTGTCTTCGGTACCGATCCGGCCAGCGCCGCCAGTGTGGTCAAGGTGGCCCGTGCGGCGACGAAAAAACCGCTGATCGTCAAACTCTCGCCCAACGTCACCGACATTGTCGCCATGGCCCACGCCTGCGCCGATGCCGGGGCCGATGCGCTGTCGCTGATCAACACCCTGATCGGCATGGCCATCGACCTCGAAAAACGCCGTCCGGTTCTGGCCAACACCACCGGCGGACTCTCCGGCCCGGCAGTCAAACCGGTGGCCCTGCGCATGGTCTGGCAGGTCGCCAAAGCTGTGAAAGTGCCGGTCATCGGCATCGGCGGCATCACCAACGCCACTGACGCGCTGGAATTCATCCTCGCCGGTGCCTCCGCCATCCAGGTCGGCACCGCCAGCTTCATCAACCCCGGTGCCGCACAGGAAATCGCCGAAGGCATGGAAGCCTGGATGATCGCCAAAGGTGAAAGCGACATCAAAAACCTGATCGGGGCCTTGAAACAGTAACAGAGAAGGAGAAAGGGGCGGGTTTCAAACCTGCCCCTCGATAACGCTTCAC
>CAYMYD010000078.1:2809-9854 GCA_964394535.1 uncultured Propionivibrio sp.
CCCCCACCAACCCCCCCCCCCCCCGGCGCCCCCCCCCCCCCCCCCGCGCCCCCCCCCCCGGGGGGAGGGGGAAGGGTAAAACCAATCTGCTCCCTCCTCCCGCAATCGCAACAGTTGATTGCCCTGCCAGAATTTTTCCTCGCTTATCCGGCAGGTATAAGAGTTTGGACAGCATTGAAAAAAACAGCGACATCAAAATAAAGGACAGCAAGCTATCCGCTAATATGCTAAAATGGATTTTATGGACAATACATTATCCAAAAATCCAAACAACCCTGGCTTGCCGGTACTCTCCCTGCTTGGCCCGGATGATGTAAAGAAGCACCTCGCTGCTCGCCTCCGTGAACGTCGTCTCGCGGAAAACATGAGCAGAAAGACACTCTCTTCCCGCTCGAACATTCCGGAAGCAACGATCAAACGTTTTGAGAATACCGGCGAAATCAGCCTTTCATCGCTGGTTTTTCTGGCGTTTGCCCTGGGCGCACAAGATGAGTTCATGAACCTTTTTCCTGAAAAGCCAAAAGTTCGCCTGGAAGACGTTTTAAAAACTGCCCGACAGCGGGGACGTCAATGAAACACGTCACACAGTTGAAGGTGCTGATGGGTAACGAACACGTCGGGACACTTGCCCAGTCGCCCGACCGGCGGATTTACTTTTCTTATGCACCGAACTGGTTGCAAGACGGCTTTGACCTGTGTCCACACACCCTTCGTTTTACTGCGGATTTGCAGTTGCCGAAGTCCGATATGTTCAGTGGTTTGCATGGCGTCTTTTCGGACTCGCTCCCTGACGCATGGGGGACGATGCTCACGAATCGCGTTCTCAAACAACGGTTCGGGTGGAACCGGCAGGACATCACGCCCCTGGATCGTCTGGCCTGCATTGGCAATCGGGCAATGGGGGCGCTCAATTACACGCCCGCATTTCCAAGCGCTGGACAGGAAGAACAAATTGATCTTGATGAAATGGCCGGACTGATTGAGGCGGTGTTTTGTGACGAAGAAGCTATCGTTCTGGACAAGCTGTTGATGCACGGCGGTTCACCTGGCGGCGCAAGACCCAAGGTACTTGTCGCCCGAAATCCGGCTTCTGGAACGTGTTTGTCGGGCCACGAAGCGCTACCGCCCGGATTTTCGCATTGGCTGGTAAAGTTTAAAGCGCCTGGCGATCACGACCCGGCCGACATCGGCAACATCGAGAAGGCCTATGCGGAAATGGCCAAAGCGTCAGGCGTGGAGATGCCGGAAACCGATCTTGTCCGAATCGGCAATGGGCAATCGTGTTTTGCGGTCAAACGCTTTGACCGCACACCGGAAGGCGGGCGTATTCACATGCTTTCGCTTTCAGGCTGGGCCTATGCCGATCATCGTATTCCCTGTCTGGATTACGACGAAATCCTCAAGGCTGTCCGAATTTTGACGCAAGATGAAAACGAGGTCAAAAAGGCGTTTCGTCTGGCTGTCTTCAATGTCATGGCAGTCAACAAAGACGATCACGCCAAGAACTTTGCCTTTCTGTACCAGCAAAACCGCTGGTCTTTTGCGCCGGCATTTGATCTCACCTTCAATAACATCCTGAGCGAACACACCACGTCCACGATGGGTCGAGGAAATCCCGGCAGGGTGGAACTCGTCGAACTGGCAGAAAAACACGGATTGTCCCGGTTGCAGGCCAGTGAAATGATTGATCTTGCACAGCACACGACTTCTTTGTGGCAAAAAACCGCTTCGGACTGGGGGGTATCATCAAAATCAGCCGAGCAGATTGAGGTGGTTTTGCAACAAACATCGAAGCGGTTTTAAAAACCTGAAGTTCTCTGCGGAAGCCCTGTGCCTCTGAGTCTCTGTGGTGGATTTTGGACTCGAGGTGCTTGCCCTGCCTTTGACTGGCTACGGCAAATAGCAGGATAAAAGGAGTAGAATTTCCGCTCCCGCTGGGAGAAACGACAAAACACCGCTGTTTTCCCCCGGTTTCCAAGGTGCCCTGCCCTCTTCGGCGACCGCTATCGCTACGCGCCCGGCCAGATCCTGGTGCAACCGGAAGTTTCGCCGAGGGATTCACCGGAGTTCCATCATGCCACTCGCCCATCTGCCCGACGCCGAACAGCAATGCGTCGAACTCGCTGCGCTGATCAAGGCGCAATTACCGGAACAAGCCCTGATCGTCGGCATCCATAGCGGTGGTGCCTGGGTTGCCCGTCGCCTGCACGAATTGCTCGGCCTGCCGGGCGAAATCGGCCTGCTCGACATTTCCTTCTACCGCGACGATTTCAGCAAACGCGGCCTGCACCCCCAGGTACGCCCCACGTCCCTGCCCTTCGATATCGAAGGCCGGTCGCTGATTCTTGTCGATGATGTGCTCTACACCGGCCGCACGACACGCGCCGCCATCAACGAATTGTTCGACTATGGCCGCCCGGCCAACATCCGGCTTGCCGTGCTGGCTGACCGTGGCGGGCGTGAATTGCCGATTTACGCTGAATTCTGTGCCTGGCAACTCACCCTGCCCGCCAACGAGGAAATTCTCCTCGGACGCGGTGCCGACTCCCGCCTGCAATGGAGGTTCAAGCAACATGGCTGATTTCCGCCAACCAGTGAACCCGCAACTCAACGCCCACGGCGAACTGATCCATCTTCTATCGACCGAGGGCCTGCCCCGCGAGATTCTGCTGCAGATTCTCGACACGGCAGCCAGTTTTCTCGAAATAAGCAACCGCGCAGTAAAGAAGGTCCCGCTGCTGCGCGGCAAGAGCGTCTTCAACCTGTTTTTTGAAAACTCGACGCGCACGCGCACGACTTTTGAAATCGCCGCCAAGCGCCTTTCCGCAGACGTTTTGAATCTCGACGTGGCCCGCTCTTCGACGGCCAAGGGCGAGACCCTGCTCGACACCATCGACAACCTGGTCGCCATGCACGCCGACATGTTTGTCGTGCGCCATGCCTCGTCGGGCGCCCCCTTTCTGATCGTCGACCACCTGAAGCGCACCGGTCGCCGCGACGTGCGCGTGGTCAATGCCGGTGACGGCCGCCATGCCCACCCGACGCAGGGCCTGCTCGACATGTACACCATCCGTCACTACAAGCGGGATTTTTCCGGCCTGACCGTGGCTGTGGTCGGTGACATCCTGCATTCACGCGTCGCCCGTTCCGACATCCACGCACTGCGTACCCTGGGCGTTGCTGAAATACGCGCCGTCGGGCCGCAGACCCTGCTACCGGCCGTCATCAGCCAGATGGGGGTTCGGGTTTGCCGCAATCTGCGCGAAGGTCTCAAGGACTGTGACGTCATCATCATGCTGCGCCTGCAGAACGAACGCATGAATGGCGCCCTGCTGCCCTCGGTCAGCGAGTATTTCAAATGCTATGGCCTGACGCCGGAAACCCTGGCCCTGGCCCGACCCGACGCCATCGTGATGCACCCGGGGCCGATGAACCGTGGCGTCGAAATCGCCTCCGAAGTCGCCGATGGCGCCCAGGCGGTGATTCTGCCGCAGGTCACTTTCGGCATCGCCGTGCGTATGGCGGTCATGAGCATTCTGGCGGGGAACTGAAAACCATGAAGCACACCACGATCCACATTACCAATGGTCGCGTCATCGATCCGCGACACGGTGTTGACGCCCTGGCCGATGTCTTCATTGCCAACGGGCGTGTCGCCGCCATCGGCCAGAGCCCCGATGGTTTTTCACCCACGCAAACGCTGGATGCCGGTGGCTGCATCGTCTGCCCCGGCCTCGTCGATCTCGCGGTACGGCTGGGCAGCGTCGAACCGGAACTCTCGGCAGCCGTGGCCGGCGGCGTGACCTCGCTGGCCTGCCCGCCGGACTCCCGGCCACCGCTCGACGAGCCCGGTCTGGTCGAGCGACTGGTGCGGCGTAGCGAAGCCGTCGGGCTGGCCCATGTTTATCCGATCGGCGCGCTGACCCAGCAACTCGCCGGTGAACGCCTTGCGGAAATGCACAGTCTGGCCAAAGCCGGTTGCGTCGCCTTTTCGCAGGCGCATAAAGCGATCATCGATACCCAGGTTTTGCTGCGCGCCATGCAATATGCCGCCACCTTTGATCTGGCTGTCCATCTGCAAGCCCAGGATTACCACCTGTCCCGCGACGGTGTCGCCCACGATGGCGAAGTCGCGGCGCGGCTGGGACTGTCCGGCATTCCGGTCTGTGCCGAAACCATCGCTGTCGTCACCGCCCTGCATCTGGCCCAGGCCACCGGCGTCCGCCTGCATCTGGCACGGCTGTCATCGGCAGCGGCGCTGGAGTTGGTGCGCGCTGCACGGCATGGCGGGCAAGCCGTCACCTGTGACATTGGCTGCCACTATCTGCATCTGTCCGAGACCGACATCGGCAATTTTGACAGCCACACCCGCCTCACCCCGCCGCTACGCGCCGCCAGCGACCGCGAGGCCCTGCGCCGGGCGGTGGCTGAAGGGCTGGCCGTCCTCTGCTCGGATCACACGCCACTTAATGAAGATGGCAAACAGATCCCCTTCGACGAAGCCCTGCCCGGCGCCACCGGGGTCGAATTGCTGTTGCCGCTGACCTTGCGCTGGGCGCAGGAAGCCGATATTCCGCTCCTGACCGCGCTCGCGCGCATCACCAGCGAACCGGCAGCGATTCTCGGCATTCCGGCCGGTTCGCTGGCCGTCGGAGAGGCCGCAGACATCTGCATCTTCGATCCGGAAGAAAGCTGGTGCGTCACGCCGGAAAATCTTCGCAGCCAAGGCAAGAACATCCCCTTCCCCGGCGTGGAAATGAAGGGCCGGGTCAAACAGACCCTGATCGGCGGCCGCCTCGTTTTCCCCTTCTGAACACGGCCTTCCCTCATGTTCAATCCTTCCCGCGAACAAGTCCGTCGATTCTTCTGTGATGCCTGGCGCAAGCACTGCGAGCGCCAGCCGATGGAAGGGGCAGAGACCATAGCCGCCAGTCTCATCGCCGAGCATCCCGAGTACCACACGCTGCTGGAAAACCCTGAAGTGGCCGTCGAACATGAGTTCTCGCCAGAGAGCGGGCAGACCAATCCTTTTCTGCACCTCTCGCTGCACCTGGCCATCGCCGAACAGATCAACATCGACCAACCGCCGGGCATCCGCGCTGCTTACCACAAACTGCGACAGCGCCACGATGTGCATGAAGCCGAGCACCGCGTCATGGAATGCCTTGCCGAAGAAATCTGGCACGCCCAGCAACCGGGCGGCCAGTTCGACACGCCCCGCTACCTCGAAAGCCTGCGCCTCGCCGCCGGACGCTGAGTGGCAAAGCACGCGTGAATGCTCGATACGCCCTTCCCGATTGACGGCGGATCTGCTGCTGCCCTGCACAGAGGAAACGCTGAGCCTCCTCTTGCTTTCCTGTTTTCTCCGTGACTTTATGCCTCTGTGGCGGATTTTCCGGTTTATTGACACAACAACCGGACAATTACGAAAAATAATCCAAATAATCCTTGGAGAAAGCGGACAACCTGTGTAGAATCAGCGCGCTTCGGGCAATTTGCCCGGTCATCTTCCGCCTGTCAGGCAAGCCGCTTTGCTTTTAGTGGTCTGTCTCAGGCGGACTTTCATTCTGCACCAGGGGCGTCGACGGGTAATCCTGAGTGCAGTTCGCGGACACTGCCGCACCGTGTCCTGTTGGCCACCTTGTTTGTGGAGATGAGTTATGAAAACCTCAGCCCGCCCCTTTGTTTCAACCGCCCCCCCCCCGATTGCTTCTGTCCCGCGCAAAGCGCCGGGACTGCATCTGATTGGTGATCTGTACGATTGCCAGGGCAACCGTCGGCTGATGACCGACGCCACCTGGCTGGAAGAATTTTGCAAACTTGCCGTCACCGAATCTGGACTGACTGCCGTCGGCAGCCTGTTCCACAGCTTTGGTGAGGGTGAAGGTGTTACCGGTGCCGTCGTGCTGGCCGAATCGCATCTGGCCCTGCACACCTGGCCCGAAGACAACTACGTGACGCTGGATGTTTATGTCTGTAGTTATTCGAGTGACAACTCGACCAAGGCCGAACGATTATTCGATCTGCTGATGCAGGCTTTTTCGCCCGCCGAACCACACCTGCACCGCGTGGTACGCGCATGAGCGCCCTGCTGCGGGACGCGTTCGCCATCGAACAACTCTCACCTGATTTCGGTTTTTACCTGCGCCTGCAACGTGTTCTTGCAGAACGACGTTCGCCCATGCAGCAGATCGAGATCATCGAGACGCCACTATTTGGCCGCGCCATGCGCATCGACGGCTGTTTCATGACCTCCGAGCGCGACGAGTTCTTCTATCACGAGCCGATGGTTCATCTGCCCGCCATCACCCATGGCGGGCCACAACGCGCACTGATCATCGGCGGCGGTGACGGCGGCTCGGCAGAAGAGTTGCTCAAATACCCTGGTATGGCGCAGGTGGTGCTCGCCGAACTGGACGCCGATGTCATCGACATGGCGCGCCAGTGGCTGCCTGCCATCCATCGCGGTGCTTTCGACGACCCACGCCTGCAACTGCATATCGGTGACGGGCGTGCTTATATCGAAACCTGCACGCAGCAGTTCGACCAGATCGTGCTTGATCTTACCGACCCCTTCGGTCCGGCGCTGGCGCTCTATACCCAGCCGTTCTATCACGCCTGCAAGCGAGCGCTGCGCCCCGGCGGCGTGTTGTCGCTGCACATCCAGTCGCCCATCCACCGCCCGGAGCTCATGGCACGCATCCTCGCCTCGCTGCGCCAGTCCTTTGCCGTGGTACGCCCCTATCTGCAATATGTGCCGCTCTACGGCACCCTGTGGGGCATGGCCTTCGCTTCCGACAGTGCTGACCCGCTCGCGCTCGACAGCGAAGAAGTCGATGCACGGATTGCCCGTCACGACCTGCGTGATTTGCAACTCTATAGCGGCGCGGTGCACCACGCCTTGCTGACCATGCCGCCGTTTGTCCGCAAGATACTTTCCCAGCCTGCAGCACCCATCGGGGAGGAAGAGGCGCTTGACGCCTGCCTTGATCCGCTCGCCATCCAGCCGTTACGGCTGGTATCATGCTGATCCTCGAAAACAAAG
>CAYMYD010000079.1:0-9842 GCA_964394535.1 uncultured Propionivibrio sp.
ACAGCCTTGGCCGGACCAGGATGGAACGGGGCTGGCCTTGTCGGCCGTGTTTTTCAGATTTTGTCATGATCCTAAAAACCTCAGTTGAACGTGCCCGCAGGGGTAGTGTGCTGACTTATGTGCAAAAGCTGCCCGCCCAATATAGACGAGCCAGCCGGACGGTCAAGCTGGTTTTCCAGTGGACGGGCCGGGCGGAGCGGGAGGCGACAAATCAGGTTCATGGCGACGTTGCACAAAGCGGAAATAACGCCCCTTCTGCCGGAGCAGATCGTCGTGGCTGCCGGATTCGACGATTTGCCCGGCATCCATCACACAGATGCGATCCATCGCCGCCAGTCCCTGCAGACGGTGCGTGATCAGCAGCAGGGTTTTCCGCTGCCCCACCTGATTCAGTAGCGCGAGGATCTGCTGTTCGGTCTGGGCATCCAGTCCTTCCGTCGGTTCGTCGAGCAGCAGCAGCGGCGCATCGTGCAACAGGGCGCGGGCAATGCCCAGGCGGCGCTGTTCGCCGCCGGAGAGTGGTCGCCCGCCTTCACCCAGCCAGGCATTCAGCCCCTGTTCGTTCTCCAGCAGATTGTCGAGCCCGACCTGCGTCAGCACCGCCACCAGTTCGGCATCGCAGGCGCTGGCCTGTCCGATGCGCAGATTTTCCCGCAGGGTATGGCTGAAGACATGGATGCGCTGCGGAACCACCGCCATCAGGCGGCGCAGCGTCGCCTCGTCATAGGCATCGAGGCGCTGGCGATTGAGCAGAATCTCGCCGGAGGAAACATCCCAGGCCCGTGTCACCAGTTGCAGGAGGGAGGATTTGCCACAGCCGGTCTTGCCCAGCAGGGCGACGTGCTCCCCGGCACGCAGCCGGAGATTGATGTCGCTCAGGACGGGCTGCGCCTGCCCCGGATAGGTGAAATGCACCTGCCGGAACTCGACGTCCACCTCCTCTTGTGCCGACGGACCGGCCGCAGGGAAAGTGACTTCCGGTTTTTGTCCGACGAGTTGTGCGATGCGACCCGCCGCCGCAATGACCTGCCCAAGATGCTGGAAGGCGACGGTGACCGGGCCGAGCGCCTCGAAGGCCGCCAGGGTGCAGAAGACAAAAAGCGCAATGAGGGCCATCGGCTGGGGATAATCCCAGGTTCGGCTGGCGGCCATCCACAGGATCAGCGTGGTGGTGAGGCCACTCGCGGCGATCATGATGGCCTGCGCCAGCCCGGTAAGCCCTGCCTGCTTTTTTTGCTGCGTCTGCCAGCGGCTTTCAATCGCCGCAAGCTGTTCCCGGAAGCGGGCTTGCGCACCAAAAATGCTGATTTCCGCCTGCCCCTGCAAGGCGCTGATCAACAGGCTGCGATATTGCCCGCGCAACAGGGTGAGTTCGTGGCCCAGCGGTTTCCCGGCCTGATAGAAAAACAGCGGCAACAAGAGGAGCAGCGTCATCATGATGCCGCCCAGCGTTGCGGCGAGTTGTGTGTCCAGCCATCCCAGACCGAAGGTGAGCGTCAGAATGATCACCAGCGCCGCAATGATTGGCGCGATGACCCGCAGATAAAGGTGGTCTAGCGTTTCCACGTCGGCCACCAGGCGATTCAGCAGTTCGCCCTGACGGAAACGGGCAATGGCGCCGGGCGTGAGCGGCAGAATCCGGCGGAAGGCGAAAACGCGCAGATGGGCCAGGACGCGGAAGGTGGCGTCATGGCTGACCAGGCGCTCCGCATAGCGGGCGACGGTGCGCGCGATGGCCGCACCGCGCACCCCGGCCGCCGGGAGCAGGTAATTGAAGGTCTGCGCACCCGGAATGCCGGCAATGGCCGTCCCGGCAAGGAACCAGCCAGAAAGGGTCAATAGCCCGATGCTGGCCAGCAGGGTGATCACCGACAGGAGAATGCCGAGGGTGAGCAGAATCCAGTGCCGACGATAGAGGGCAAGAAATGGCCAGAGGATACGCATGGTTACAGCGCCTCCTGCCGGTGGGCGAGCAATCGTGCAAAAGCGCCGCCCTGCTGTTTCAGCGTGGAATAAGCCCCCTGTTCGATAATCCGGCCTTTTTCCATCACCCAGATCTGGTCGTAATCGAGCACTTCGTCGAGCTGATGGGTCACCAGCAGCGTGGTTTGCTGGCGGGCAGCCTGCGCGAGTGCGGCCATGACCCGTTCTTCGCTGTGCGCATCAAGACTGGCCGCCGGTTCATCGAGCAGCAAGAGCTGGCAGGGGTCAAGCAGTGCCCGCGCCACGGCAATACGTTGCGCCTGTCCGACCGACAGCCGCGCCGCATGCTCACCGACGAGGGTATGGACACCTTCCGGCAGGGCGGCAATAAATTCGCTGACATAGGCCTGATCCATGACCCTTTGCACGGCCTGCATGCTGGCGTCCGGGTGGCCGAGGCGCAGGTTGTCCAGAATCGTCGGCTCCGGCAGATGCGGGTTCTGTCCCACCCAGGCAATCAGCTTGCGCCATGAGGCCGGAGAAAGCTCGGCGAGTTCCTGCCCGTTGATTCTGATCGAGCCGGTATAAGGCAGAAAGCCGAGCAGGAGATTGATGAGCGAGCTTTTCCCCGCGCCACTGTGGCCGACGATGGCGATGCGTTGCCCGCACTCGATGGTGAAATCCAGCGGCCCGGCCAGTATCTCGCCGGTCGGCGCCAGAATACGCAGGTTTTCGGCCTGGATGCTGACCGGTTGATTGCTGTCGATAAGTTTCGTCCCGACGGGCAACTCGCCCTCTGCGCTGAGCAGAGTCAGCAGCGCTTCCGCCGCCCCCACGGCCTGCGCCTTGGCGTGGTAGTAGCTGCCCAGATCGCGCAGGGGCTGGAAAAACTCGGGGGCCAGAATCAGCACCAGAAACCCGGTAAACAGGGTCACGCCCAAACCGTGGCTGCCGAATTGCAGCTCGCCCAGATAGGAAAACCCGAAGTAAACCGCGACCAGGGCAATGGAAATGGCGGCAAAAAATTCCAGTACCGCCGAGGAAAGAAAGGCCAGGCGCAGCACTTCCATGGTGCGCTGGCGAAACTCTCCGGTGGATGCGTCGATCAAATCGATTTCCTGCGTGCCGCGATGAAACAGGCGGATCGTTTCCAGACCGCGCAGGCGGTCAAGAAAATTGCCGCTCAAACGGCCCAGCGCCAGAAAATTGCGGCGGTTGGCGTCGGCAGCGCCCATGCCGGCCAGCGCCATGAACAGCGGGATCAGTGGCGCGGTACATAATAAAATCAGCCCGGCAGCCCAGTTGAGCGGAAAAATCGTCACCAGGATGAGTAGCGGAATGAGGCCCGCCAGCGCCATTTGCGGCAGATAGCGGGCGTAGTAATCCTGCATGTCCTCGATCTGCTCCAGGACAATGCTCGCCCAGCTTCCGGCCGGTTTGCCGCGTACCCGGACCGGGCCCAATGCTTCCAGCTTGTCCAGCACCAGTTGCCGGATCTGCTGGCGAACCGTTTGGCCGCAAACAAAGCTGCTGCGCTCGCGCAGGGCATTGACCAGCGCCCGGGCAAGAAAAAACCCGGCCAGCAGGAAAAACTGCGGCACCAGCTGTTCGCGCGGGACCTGCGCCATGATCAGCGCCTGCAACAGGGTCGCCAGGCACCAGGCCTGTCCGATCACCAGCAGGCCGCTGAAGACGCCCAGAAGAATGGAGACGCGCAGGCAGCGTCGCGCCGGTGCAGCGTGTTTTTTCAGCCAGCGGACGAGTTCGGATTGCCGGGTTTTATCCATGCAGGTACGTGAGCCAGGCAGGGCACGCCCGGAAACCGGGTGGCGTGGAGAAGGGGAAAGCATCTGCCCCCATGGGGACAGGGAAAGCTGTTTTTATCATTCGCTGTAGCGAGGCCATGAAAATGGGATCGAAGCCGGAAGTCCAGTCTTCGGCATTGTGTCACCGATTTTGTTCAAAATACTACGATCTTTGGCAAGGCCAGGGCATGAATGCCCTGCGCTTGCCCGTGAAGGGTGAAGGGGGAAGGGAGAAGGGTGCGCCTTGCCTGTTTTTTCGGCTTGTGCCTGACAAAAACGCCGTTTGTTTCCGCAGAAGCATTGCCGACAGACGGGTTTACCCTTCCCTCTTCTCCCTTCCCGCAATCGCTTCATGCGATTGCCCTGCCAGGCAAGACAATGCGGTCAATTTCAGCTCGGACGGAAAACCAGCAGGGCGTCGAGGCCGACGACCTTGCCATCGGCCAGACGGTTGTTCAGCGTGATCTGTCCGCCCAGGGTGTCGGTGATTTCCTTGGAAATCGCCAGCCCAAGGCCGGTTCCATGGGTCGAGAAGCTGGTGGCGAAGGGTTCGAACAGCTGCTCGGTCAGGCCGTCCGGCAGGCCCTCGCCCTCATTCCAGACCAACAGGCGGCTACCGCTTGCATCGGATTCAATGTGGATGCCGAGTTTGCAGCCGACCGGCGTGTGCTGGATGGCATTGAACAGCAGGTTGCGGATCAGTTCGCCAACCAGCCAGGCATTGCCGGGAATCTCTGCCGGGTCTTCGTTGATTTCAAAGTCCAGATTCTTTTGCGCGATCAGCGGCGACAATTCCAGCGCCGCTTCCCTGGCCAGCGCACCCAGCGGGCAAGGTTCGGCGATGGCCTGCATCCGGCTTTGTTCGATCTTGGCCAGCAACAGCATGTGGTTGGCCAGGCTGATGGTGCGCTCGACGGTTTCCGACATTTCCGCGATCACTTCTGTCGCCGGTACATCGCCGTGCAGGCCGGACTGCAACTGCGCCTTGAGCACGGCCAGTGGCGTGCGCAACTGGTGCGAGGCGTTGGCGATAAAGCGTTTCTGATGCTGGATCAGGCGGTCGATGCGCGCCATCAACTCATTCAAAGCTTCGGTGACGGTCTGCAGTTCGGCGAGCGAGCTTCGTTGTGACAGTGGCGAAAGGTCATCGGCGGAACGATGGTCCAGTTCGATGCTCAACTGATTGAGTGGTCGTAGCGCATACGTGACGGCAATGTAGATGACCAGGCTGGCAACCAGCAGCAGGATGCTCTGCCGGTACAGTGTCTTGTACAGAATCTCGCGTGCCGAATCCTGGCGAATACGCATCGGTTCGGCAACCTGGATCAGGATGCTGCCCGATGCGTCACTGGAAAAAACCGGCTGATACAGTGCTGCGACGCGGATCGGCTGGCCGCGCATGACATCCTCGTAAAACTGGACAACCGAAGGATAACTTGCCCGGGACGGGAAATCTCCCTGATAAAGCGGCAATTCCTCGTCGCCGGAAATCAGCTTGCCGCCTGCGGTACTGATACGGTAAAAATAACGGCCGGAATGATCGGTTTCGTAGATTTCGAACAGGGCCAGGGGCAGGGAAATACGGTATTCGTCGTGTTCGAAACGCACCGAATCGCCCACCGCATGGGCAGTGGCCAGCAGGGTACGATCGTAGGCGACATTGACCGAGCGCAAGGCATTGAGATGCAGGAAATAGGTATCAGCGGCGATCAACAGCGCGAGCGGGATGATGATCCACGCCAGCAGATAGCTGCGCGCTGAACGGATGCGCCGGAACAATTAGGTTTCCTCGTCCGGCAACGCGGTGTGCGTCTCTTCGCGCAACAGGTAGCCGAGACCACGCAGGGTCATCAGCGTCGTCTGCGTACCGGCCAGCTTTTTACGCAGGCGATGCGCCACGACTTCCACCGCTTCCAGCCGTGATTGCTTTTCGTCGGAAAAAACCAGGCTGAACAGTTTTTCCTTGGTCACCGCGTGGCCGGGACGGGCAATCAGCGCCTGCAGCATGGCCTGCTCGCGCGGTGTCAGATCCAGCGGTTGCTCGTCCAGATAGAAGGCACCGGACTGGCGGTCGTGGCGCAATTTGCCACACATCACGAAAGCCTCATCGTGCAGGCGTGCCCGTCGGGAAAGCGCACGAATCCGGGCTTCCAGTTCGCCCAGGTCGAAGGGTTTGGAAAGATAGTCGTCGCCACCGGCATTCAGTCCGGCAATGCGGTCGCCGACCGAGGAGCGGGCGGTGAGCACCAGCACCGGCGTGTCGATGCCCGCATTGCGCATGCGCTGCAGCAGATGCAGCCCGTCCTCCCCCGGAATGGAAAGGTCGAGCAGGATCACTTCATGGCCTCCCTGACGGATCAGGCGGAAGGCTTCGATGCCGTCAAAACACGGCGTGACCGTGTAGCCGCGCTTCTCCAGCGTACGCGACAAGGCGCGCGAGAGATCAGGATCGTCTTCAACCAGCAGGATTTTCATTTCGCACACTCCACACCGGAGAAGGTACAAGATTCAGGAAGGAGAAGGAAGCGTCAGGGTAAAACGGCTTGCGTGTCCAGTCTTCCTTGCGGCTACGGGAGTGTGTCGCGCTTTCACCCCTTGCCATTGAAAGCCGTTTGAAAGCTGGTGGAAAGCGGATTGCAAGCCAATCGGGTGCAGGATTTTTTTCGTGTCCTAGAATCAGTTCGTCGGCATGAAAGTCTCGCAGAAGGCTGAAAGAGCAGAAAGCTTACTTGTCGCTTCCAACTTGCCAGGTTTTTACCGAAAGAGAGGGTTGTCATGAAAAGCAGTTTCCGTAAACCACTTCGTTCTCATTCCGGGTCTTTGGCCCGGCCATTGATCGGCTTGCTGGCGGCAGCCCTGCTGGGCGCCGGTTTTGCGGCACAGGCGCAGGACGCTTGCCCGTTCCGGGGCGAACTCGACACAGCATATTGCGATGCCAACAAGGATCTGGTCGCCGACCCGCCCAGTGATGCGAAAAAGCTCAAGAACCCGAACACCCTGATTTTCTCCTTCACCCCACTTGAAGATCCGTCGGCTTACGAAAAGGCCTTCGATCCCTTCGTCAAGTATCTCGCGCAGTGCACCGGCAAGAAAACCGTTTTCTTCTCCGTGCAGTCGAATTCCGCGCAAATCGAGGCGATGCGTTCGGGCCGTCTGCATCTGGGCTTCTTCTCGACCGGAACGACCAACTTTGCGGTAAATATCGCCGGTGCCGTACCCTTTGCCATTCGTGCCGATGATCAGGGCGCGCACGGCTTCAACCTGATCGTGCTGGTGCGCAAGGACAGCCCGTACCAGAAGCTTGCCGACCTCAAGGGCAAGAAAGTCGCGCACACTTCACCGTCCTCGACCTCGGGCAACTCCGCGCCGCGCGTCCTCTTCCCCAAGGAGGGGCTGACACCGGAAAAGGACTATCAGGTGCTGTTCTCCGGCAAGCATGACCAGTCGATCATGGGCGTGATGTCCGGCGACTACGACGCCGCGCCGGTCGCTTCCGACATCTACTACCAGATGGCCAAGCGCGGCGTGATCAAGGAAAGTGATTTCCGCATCATCTACAAGAGCGAGAAATTCCCGGTCAATTCGCTGGCCTATGCACACGATCTGGCCCCGGAGCTGCGTGACCGGATCACCAAGTGCGTCTTTGACTACAAGTTCGACAGCGAGCTGTCGAAGAGTCTTGAAGGAGCGACCCACTTCACCCCGATCAGCTATCTCAAGGACTGGGCCATCGTGCGCCAGGTCGGCGAAGCTTCAGGCGAAAGTTACGGCAAGGCCGGTTACGAAAAGGAAAAAGCCCGCGAAGAAGCCAAGAAGAAAAAGTGAGACACGAAAGCCCACGCATTTCACCAAGCACTAGCCATTAACCACTGTCTTCAAGCAAGGAGAATCCCATGACAGCAAAAATGAAATCCGGCCTGAAACCACTGACCGCAGCTTGTCTGCTGGCCTTTGCGCTGGCGGCTCAGGCGCAGGATAGCTGCCCCAACCGGGGCGATCTGGATACGATGTACTGCGATGCCGACAAGGATCTGGTCGCCGATCCGCCCACAGACCCCAAGAAATTCCGTGACCCGAAGACCCTGGTTTTCGCCTTTACCCCGGTGGAAGACCCGTCGGTCTATGAAAAGCTGTTCCAGCCCTTCATGGGCCACCTGTCGAGTTGTGTCGGCAAGAAGACAGTTTTCTTTGCCGTGCAGTCGAATTCGGCGGAAATCGAGGCGATGCGTTCCGGTCGTCTGCACATCGCCGCGTTTTCGACCGGGCCGACGATTTTTGCGACCAACATTGCCGGGGCGGTGCCATTCGCCATTCGTGGCACCGGCGACAAACCGGAAGGCGTTTCGATTCACATGATCGTGAAGAAGGACAGCCCCTACCAGAAGCTCACCGACCTCAAGGGCAAGAAGATTGCGCACACTTCGCCTTCGTCCAACACCGGCAACCTGGCCCCCCGCGCACTGTTCCCCGATCTGGGCCTGACACCGGAAAAGGATTATCAGGTGGTCTTTTCCGGCAAGCATGACCAGTCGATCCTCGGCGTCAAAAGCGGTGACTACGACGCCGCACCGGTTGCCAGCGACGTGCTGAAGCACATGACCGAACGCGGCGTGGTCGGAGCTGACGATTTCCGCGTGATCTACACCAGCGCCATCTTCCCGACGGATGCCTACGCCCATGCCCACGATCTCGATCCGAAACTGGTCGAGAAGATCAAACGCTGCTTCTATGACTACCGTATCCCGCCGGAAATGGCCAAGGGCCTCGGTGGCGACCGCTTCCTGCCCGCCGATTACAAGCGGGATTGGGAACTGGTGCGCCAGGTCACCGTGATGGCCGGCAAGAATCTTGGCCGGGCCGGGTATGAGGCGGAAAACAAGAAAAAGCCGTAAAGAATGAAACAGCAAAGGTGAAGGGCGGGAAATCGCAGCCCTTTCACCTTGTGTTTTCTGGTGCGGCCAGCCGCTGAGCACCTTTCAACTTTCACTATTGATCACAAAATGACTTCCGTTCTCAGCATCAAAAACCTGACCAAGGAATACAAGCCTGGCGTCCCCGTGCTCAAGGGCATCGATCTGGAGTTCGGTGAGCAGGGGATGACGGCGATTATCGGCTCGTCCGGTACCGGGAAATCGACGCTGGTGCGCATCATCAACCGGCTGGTGGCTCCAAGCGGTGGTTCGATCCTGTTCAAGGGCGAGGAGCTCTCGCATATCGAAGGGCGCAAGCTGCGTGAAGCACGGCGGCGTATCGGCATGGTCTTTCAGGAATACAACCTGGTCGAACGCCTTTCGGTCATGGAAAATCTGCTGACCGGTCGTCTGGGCTATATCAGCCCCTTCGATGCCTGGCGACGCAAGTTTCCGGCAGAGGACATCGCTTACGCCTACCGGCTGCTGGATATTGTCGGCCTCTCCGATTTTGCCCATCAGCGTGCTGACAGCCTTTCCGGCGGGCAGCGCCAGCGCGTCGGCATTGCGCGGGCGCTGATGCAACGGCCGGAAATGCTGCTTGCCGATGAACCGACCTCCTCGCTTGACCCGAAAACTTCGGTGGAGATCATGGAATTGCTCAAGTCTCAGGGTGTCGACAACCGGATTCCGGTGCTGGTGAATATTCACGACGTGGAACTCGCCAAACGTTTTGCCGACCGCATTATCGGCATGACCGGTGGCCGGGTGGTTTTCGACGGTGAACCGGACGCCCTCACCAGCGAGCACCTGAAGCTGATCTACGGAGGCTCCGAATGGCTGCAGTGAGTGTTTCCGGCCCGGCGCGGCAACCCTTCAGCAGTTCCTGGGGCGCACGGCTGATCGCCCTGGCGCTGGTGATCTACGCCGTTTATGCCTTCGGACAACTGGGCTTCTCCGGCGAGCGTTTCATCAAGGGGCTGGATAACGGTGCGCGTTTTCTCTCGCGCATGTTCCCGCCGCATTGCAGCGACTGGGATCAGCTTTTCAAGGGCTTCATCGAGAGCATGGAAATCGCCGTGCTGGCGACTTTTTTCGGCGTCCTGCTGTCCTTGCCGATCGCCATCCTCGGCGCACGCAACCTGATGCCCGCCTGGGCGACCTGGCCGGCACGGCTGATCGTGACCCTGTGCCGCGCCTTCAA
>CAYMYD010000080.1:0-9751 GCA_964394535.1 uncultured Propionivibrio sp.
GTCTGGCCGCCGTACAGGGCTACAGCCTGCATTGCTCAGGCAAAGTGAGCGACGCCGATCTTGCCAGAGCGCGTGCGCTGGAGGTTCCTGTCCTGTGCTGGACAATCAATGATCGTGCCCTGGCCGAATCCCTGCTCAAACGCGGTGTGAACTCGGTCATCTGCGACCGCATCGACCGGATGCGCGGATTGTGAGGGAGATGGCAGAGAGGAGAGCGGCGGAAGGCGGGAGGCGGAAAACCATGGCTTGCGCTTTGTTTGGCGTGCTGGCGGTCGTTTTCCCCTTCCTGGCGCTGGCAGCCGAGTTGCCGCCGACGGTCAACGCAGCGCTCAAGGAGGCTGGAATTCCTGCCAGCAGTGTTTCGGTCGTCGTGCAGCGAGTGGACAGTCCGCAGCCACTGATCCGGCACAACGCCCGTCAGGCGATGAATCCGGCGTCGGCCATGAAGCTGGTTACCACCTATGCCGCGCTGGAACTGCTCGGCCCGGCACATACCTGGAAAACCGAGGCGCTGGCCGATGCAACTCCGCTTGATGGCGACCTGCAAGGTAATCTTTACCTGCGCGGCAGTGGTGATCCGCGTCTGGCGCTGGAACAGTTCTGGCTGCTGCTCCGTCAGTTGCGTAACCGGGGCATCCGCCAGATTAACGGCGACCTGATCCTGGACCGCAGCGCCTTTTCCCTGCCAGCACATGACCCGGCCCGCTTCGACAATGCCCCGCTGAAACCCTATAACGCCGGGCCGGACGCGCTGCTCATCAACCTCAAAAGCCTGCGCCTCACCCTGCGGCCTGAAGCCGGGCAGAAAGCGCCCCGGATCGTCGTCGATACCCCGGATGAAAACCTGTTGCCTGGCAATCGCCTGAAACTCGTCGATGAAGCCTGCGGCGACTGGCGCGAAAAATTCAGCGTCAACGTGAACGGCAGCGCCCTGGAACTCGTCGGCAACTTCCCAGCCAGTTGCGGCGAAAAAACGCTCTACCTGTCACCCTGGTCAGCCGACATGCAGGTTGAGCGGTTGTTTCGCGCCCTGTGGAGCGAACTGGGTGGCCATCTGCACGGCAAGGTGCGCGAAGGGCTGGCACCGTCGACGGCCATCCCGCTGGCCGTCCACGAATCGCCCCCCTTGGCCGAGATCGTGCGCGAGGTCAACAAGTACAGCAACAACGTCATGGCCCGGCAGATCTTTCTCAGCCTGGATACTGCCCGTCCGGCAAGCAGCGCAGGCGCGCAACAGCGCGTTCTGGGCTGGCTGGCTGATAAGGGGCTGCGCCTGCCGGAACTGGTCCTCGATAATGGCTCCGGCCTCTCCCGTCATGAACGGATTTCGGCGGAAAGTCTTGCCCAGTTGCTGCTGGCCGCCTGGAAGAGCCCGGTGATGCCGGAGCTGATGTCCTCGCTACCGCTGGCCGGTATCGACGGTACGTTGAGAAAACGCTTCGACAAGCACGTCGCACTGGGACGCGCCCACCTGAAAACCGGCTACCTCGAAGGGGCCCGGGCCCTGGCCGGTTACGTCCTTGATAACGCGGGGCAACGCTGGGTTTTTGTGTTCCTGATCAATGACCCGAAGTCCGGGCAAGGCAGAGCCGCAATGGACGCCCTGCTGCGCTGGGTCACGGAAAAATGAGCCTGACTTTCAGCCTGAAAACCTCTGCTCGCAAAGAGCACAAAACACGCCAAACAACGACTTGCCGGAAGCTTCCTTGGCGATCCTTGCCACCTTTCGCCTTTGCGGCGAGGTTTTTGGTTCAGCGAAACTGCTCCGAATCAAGCTGGTGACGCACCAGTTTGTCGTACAGGGTTTTTCGTGGCAGACCCAGTTGTTCGGCGGCCTGCGCCACATTGCCGTGCGACTGGTGCAGGGCGTCACGGATCAGGCTGCGTTCGTAACACGCCATACGTGCCGCCAGTGACGCATCAAGCGTTGGCACCGGATCGAGACCGTCACTCAAACCAAGGCACAGCCGTTCGGCAACCGCCTTGAGCTCGCGCACGTTGCCCGGCCAGTCATGCTGCTGCCAGCGCAGGAGATCCTGCTCGCCCCAGGCCGGTATCGGGCGATTGAAGCGCTGACTGGCCTGTGAAAGAAAATAAGTCATCAGCAGCCCGATGTCACCGAGTCGCTGACGCAAGGGCGGCAGTTCGAGCGTCACGACGTTGAGGCGATAGTACAGATCACTGCGGAAGCCCCCCTGCGCGCACAATGGCTTGAGATCGGTCTTGGTCGCCGCGATGATGCGGCAATCCACCGCAATGCTGGTATTACTGCCCAGACGTTCGATCTGTCGCTCCTGCAGCACGCGCAACAGCTTGACCTGCAAGGCCAGCGGCAGAGATTCGATCTCATCGAGAAACAGGGTGCCGCCTGCCGCATATTCGACCTTGCCGATGCGCCGCCGCGCTGCGCCGGTAAAGGCACCGCTCTCGTGGCCGAACATTTCGCTCTCGAACACCGGTTCGGGCAGGGCACCACAGTTGAGGGCGACAAACGGCCCGCTGCGCCCACTGTATGCATGCAGCGCTCTGGCAACGACTTCCTTGCCGGTGCCGGTTTCGCCAAGTAGCAGAATGTCGACACCGGTCGGGGCCAGTGAGTCAATCGAGCGAGAAATACGCTGGATATTCGCCGAGGTGCCGATCAGCGGCATCTCGCACAAATTGCCCAGGTGTTCGCGCAGGGCCTGATTTTCCAGTTGCAACGCACGCTTTTCCAGGGCGCGGCGGACAACATCGACCAGTCGCGCCGAGTTGAACGGTTTTTCGATGAAATCGTAGGCATGGGCGCGCATGGCCTGCACCGCCATGGTCACATCACCGTGGCCGGTAATCAGGATCACCGGGATGGCGGCATCATGGCGATGGACCACATCAAGCAGTTCGAGTCCGCTCATGCCGCCCAGGCGCACGTCGCTGACAATCACCGCCGCCGGTTCTTCTTCCAGCGCGGCGAGTGCCTGTTCGGCCCCCGGGAAACTGCGTACCCGGATATCGGCGAGCTTCAAGGTCTGTACGCAGGCGCGTAGCACCACTTCGTCATCGTCGATCAGAAAAACCGGCCAGGGCACGGCGGCAACAGGGTCTGTGCTCATGCTTTCTCCAGTGTCACGGTGAATTCGGCACCGCCGCCCGGGTGATTGGCGGCTTCAAGACGGCCCCCCAGTTCCGCGGCGATCATCCGCGAAATGACCAAGCCCAGGCCCAGCCCCTGCCCGGAACTTTTGGTCGTGTAAAACGGCTCGAAAAGATGCGCGAGGACTTCCTCCGTCAGCCCGTCCCCGCTATCGGCAACGACAATCCGCAGGTGCTTTTCGTCGTTGATGACAGACAAGCGGACTGCGCGGTCTTCGCTCGTTTCCACGGCATCAAAGGCATTGAGCAAGAGGTTGACGAAGACCTGCTCAAGTTGCTGCGCTTCGGCCAGAACCTGCCAGTCCGTGGGAATGGCTTCGACTTCAAGGCGGACTCCGAGCTTCTTGCGTCGCGTTTCGACCAGCATTCGTGACTGGTCGATAACCTCGGCAAGGCACACGGCACGGCGTGTTATCTCCGGCTTGCGGGCAAAGTTCTTGATCTTGCCGACGATCTGCCCCATGCGCACGATCATCTGCCCGATGATGTCGAGGTTTTCACGGACACCGTCCAACTGCCCGCGCTTGAGCAGATCGACGGCATTGTCGGTAAAGGTTTGCATCGCGGTCAGCGGCTGGTTGATTTCATGGCTGATGCCGGCGGCCATCTGGCCGAGGACGGCGAGCTTGCCGGCCTGCACGGCACCGTCGCGGGTTTCGCGCAGGATGGTTTCGGTGACTTTCAAGGCCTCGATCTTTTCTTCCAGCGAAATATTGGTCGCGGAGAGGTCGGCGGTCCGTTCGGTGATGCGCTGTTCGAGTTGCCGGTGCGCCTCGCGCATGGCGGCCTCGGCCTGCCGTCTTTCGGCGTAGCGGCGCTGATTCAGCCGGTAGTAGACGATCATGGAAAACACGCAGGCCAGTGTTAGCCCTGCCGCGATACCGGAAAGCAGGGCGTTCTGCCGATCCGTCCCGGTGTGCGAGAGCAACACGATCGACCAGCCCAGTGTCTGCGTCGGGATCGACTGCACCAGATAATCCTGCGCGGCCATGCCGGGCAGGGCAATGCGGAGGGTATCGGGCTTTTCCTGCAGGCGCAGATCAAAGCCCAGGGGCTGCAGGAAACGGTGATCGTACTGGTGCGAAAGGCCGATCTGCTGCAAGGCACCGGGCGCCATCGGCATCAGGAAGCGGTAGCGCCACTCGGGAACCGAGGAGAGAAAAATGACGCCGTTGGCATCGACCAGCAGTACCGGATCGCCGTTCTGCACCAGCGCCGATTCGAAATTGTCCAGACTGATCTTGACGACGACCACCCCCAGTCGCTCGCCAGCGTGCTCGATCGGTGCGGTCTGGAAGAATCCCGCTTCACCAGTCGTCGCACCGACCCCGTAGAAGCGCCCGATCCGCCCCCGCATCGCCTCCTGAAAATAAGGACGGTAAGCGTAGTTGTGGCCGATAAAGGAAGAAGCCAGTTGAAAATTGCTGGAAGCGAGCGTCAGCCCGGCGTCATCAAGCAGAAAACAGGTGTTGATGTCGGTGCGCTCGCGCACCTTCAGCAGGTAATGGTTGGCCGCCTGACGGTTTTCCGCACTTTCCGGCTGCTGCAGCAGGGTTTTCAACTGCGCTTCCATGGCGATGATCTTCGGCAGGGATTCGTTGCGCGAGATCAGGGATTCCAGTGTGCGCGTGTAAAACTCGCCGTGCTGGCGTGACTGCCTGGCGAGCAGCTCCAGCTGGTGCGCCAGCACAAGCTGGCGCACCCCCACTCCGACCAGCACACAGACCCCGACCGCCAGCAGCAAGGGCACAAAGGTGCGCCACCAGCGTGGCCCGGGGAAGGAAGAAAGTCGCTCAGGCATCATGGCCGGAATTCAAACACAGGACGGTCGTTCCCGGAAGTCCGGAGGAAAATTAAACCTGGAAACCTCTGTTATTCACCGCAAAGGCGCAAAGGTACGAAGAGCGCAAAGGAAGCGCCGGAAAAGCTTGGCCTGGCGTCCTTCGCGCCTTCGCGGTGCAGGCTTTTACTTGCCCGGCAGAACCACGTGTCCGAGCCAAGTCCAGTAAGTCGAGCTCATCAGCAGGATCAGCACATAGGCAACGATGGTCAGCGGGATGCCGGTACGCACGAAATCCTTCACCTCGAAGGTGTCCGTGCCATACACCACCATGTTCTGTGGCGCATTGACCGGCAGGATCATGCCAAAACTCACCACGTACTGCAGGATCATGGTCATGCCGACGACGTTGAGGTTCTGCGATTTATCCACACTCTGCAGGACGGCGATGATGATCGGGATGATCGCCGCCGCCAGGCCGGTGGCACTGGCAAAGCCCAGGTGGATGATGATCAGGAACAGCGCCATGATGGCGATGATGGTGAAGCCGGTGGCCGACTGCAAGCCAAAGAAGCTGACGATCCAGTTGGCCAGCCAGATACCGCCCTTGGTGGAGAGCAGCGCCGAGCCGAGGCTGATCCCGGTGCCGAAGAGCACCAGCGTTCCCCAGGGGATCAGATTTTGCGCCTGTTTCCAGTCCATGACCCCGATGCCCGGCATGAACATCAGGGTGATCGCCGTGATGGTCGTGGTGGCGGTATCGAAGGGATGCAGGACTTTTTCGGTCGACCAGAAGAAAAGCAGTACCAGCGAAATGCCGAGCAGCTTTTTCTCGTTGAGCGACATCGGGCCAAGGGCGGCCAGCGATTTCTCGACGATGGCCTGTCCGCCGGCAATTTCCTGCGTTTCCGGCGGCATCATCTTCATCAGCACGAAATACAGCACGAAGGACATGATGGCCGAAAACGGCGCAGCGGCGACAAACCAGTCAAGCCAGGAAATGGTCGTGCCCAACTGCTTTTCGATGAAGGAAATCGCCACCATGTTCTGCGCGGCAGCGGTCTTGATGCCGACGTTCCACAGGCTGTCGGCCTGCGCCGTGGCAATCATCAGCATCCCGGCGAAACGGCTTTTCAGCGGCACGTCGAAGGCAATGATGATGCCCATGACGATCGGCACCATGCAGGAAACCCGGGCCGTCGTGCTTGGTACCAAAAAGCTGAGCAAAAAGCCGACCATGATCACGCCCATCAGCACGCGGTTGGTTTTTGCACCCACCTTGGACAACACCAGCAGGGCGATGCGCTTGTCGAGGCCGGTGCGGGTCATCGCGGCGGCGAGGAACAGCGCGCCACCGACCAGCGCCCAGGCCGTATTGCTGAAACCGCCCAGGGCCATGCCCAACGCCTTGCTGGTCGCCATTTTGGCCGCCGGATTTTCGGCAATCGGCGCATAGCCGAGCATGAAGGCCATGATCGTGGTGATCAGGATGGCGCTGACCGGATAGGAAACCGCTTCGAGCATCCAGATGATGACCGAGAAGGCCAGGATACCAAGCATGTACTGTCCGGCAATCGGCAACCCGGCCGGAGTGGGCGAAAAGGCGATGAACAGCAATACCAGCGTGGCAACCGACAGGCCGACCAGGGATTTCGTGCTCAAAGGGGTGCCGGTGGAATTCTTCCCCGGCGCGACAGCAGCTTCGGCCGCCAATGCTTTGTCTTTCATGGTTTGACTCCTTGGTTCAAGTTTGAATTGACCGGAGGGCGGCTGATACTGCGCACCCGGTTCCCTGAAAATTGCAGCGCCCTCTTTACTGCAAAAACCGTGCCGTCCAGCACCGATCCAGAAGACAAATCCCGTTCAATGAAAACAAAGGGAAAACAGCCGGTTAGTCGGACATCCGCCCGTACTTTCCGGCGGTTTCCCGGAATCGCGCCGACGCACTGCGCGAAAAACCGCACGAGTGCCGAGGGGGTGAGGAGGTGGAGAAGGAAGAAAGGTAAAACCGCCTGTTGGCAATGACCCCTTCCCCCTCCCCTTCGCTATACTGTCGCTTTCGCCCGATGGTCCCTCCGTTGAACCCTGCACAACTCCCTTGCGTCCGCATTCTCGGCATCGACCCTGGCCTGCGTGTGACCGGTTTTGGTGTGATTGAAAAAACCGGGAGCCGGCTGGCCTATGTTGGCAGCGGCTGCATCAAAACCGATAGCGAGGATTCCCTGCCGCAGCGGCTGGGAACCATCCACGCCGGTCTGCGCGAACTGGTCGAGCGTTACCGGCCCGATCAGGCGGCGATCGAGATCGTTTTTGTCAACGTCAATCCGCAATCCACGTTGTTGCTCGGACAGGCGCGTGGCGCGGCAATTACCGGCCTGGTTGCCGGTGGTCTCGAAGTTGCCGAATATACGGCGCTGCAGATCAAGCAGGCGGTGGTCGGCAACGGCAAGGCGGCCAAGGAGCAGGTGCAGCACATGGTGCGCCGCCTGCTCGCGCTACCCGCCGACCCCAAGGCCGACGCCGCCGATGCCCTGGCCTGTGCCATCGCCCACGCGCACGGCGGACAGGGCCTGGGAGCCTTGCCGACGTGCGGTTTGCGGGTGCGGAACGGACGACTCACCTGACCACGCCCTCTGTAAGGAGCCTCCATGATTGGCCGTTTGTCCGGAATACTGCTCGAAAAAAACCCGCCGCAGGTGCTGCTCGACGTGCAGGGTGTTGGTTATGAAATCGACGTGCCGATGAGCACCTTTTACAACCTGCCGGGGCTGGGCGAGAAAATCACCCTGCTCACGCACTTTGCCGTGCGCGAGGACGGGCATTTCCTCTACGGTTTCACCACGGACGCCGAGCGTTTTGCCTTCCGCCAGTTGCTGAAAGTTTCCGGCATCGGCGCAAGAACGGCGCTCTCGGTACTTTCCGGACTGTCTGTCGGCGATCTGGCACAGGCCGTCGCCCGACAAGAAATCGGGCGACTGGTCAAGATTCCCGGCATCGGCAAAAAAACCGCCGAACGGCTGCTACTCGAACTCCGGGGCAAGCTGGCCGATGCCCTGCCGAGCACCGCCCTGCCTGCCGTCGAAGATTATCAGCACGACATTCTCAATGCCCTGCTGGCGCTGGGTTACAATGACCGCGAAGCCTCGGCGGCACTGAAGCACCTGCCGCCGGGTACCACAACCTCCGATGGCATCCGTCAGGCACTCAAACTGCTCTCGAAAGTGTAATGGCCCGCACCTACTCCACCCAGAAACAACTGCTGCAGATCGCCGTCGTCGCCCTGCTGCTGATCGGCTGCATCGCCGTCCTGACCCCCTTCATCGGCACACTGCTGCTGGCCAGCGTGATCAGCGTGACAGCCGCACCGCTGCGTGACTGGCTGCTTGAACTGTGTCGCGGACGGCGCAATCTCATGGCGACGCTGATGTGCCTGATGCTGATCCTGCTGCTGGTCCTGCCGATGGCCCTGCTCTCCAGTTCGCTGGCCGACGGGGTGGAAATGGCCATCGCCTTCATCCGCCCCTTTCTGGAGTCCGGCCTGCCTTCCGAAGTGCCGGAGTTTGTTTCCGGACTGCCTGTCGTCGGCCAGGGCATCGCCGACTACTGGCACAAGCTGATGGTCAGCCGCGAGGAGATGAACGAGCTGCTGCGCCAGTTCATCGCGCCGACACGCAAGATGGCGCTGGCCACGGTTTCAATGTTCGGCCAGGGGCTGTTCCAGCTGGTGCTGGTCATCTTCTTTGCCTTTTTCATCCTGCGTGACGCCGACACCTACACCGCCGCCCTGCGTACCGCCAGCCACAAGCTGGCCGGCAATCTGGGTGATCGCATGTTCCGCCTGGTCAACGGCACGATCACCGGCGTCATGGCCGGCATCGTCGGCACGGCCGCAGCGCAGGCACTGGTGGCGATGATCGGTTTCATCATTGCCGGCGTGCCGGGGATCATTATCCTCACCGTCGCCACCTTCTTCTTTTCGATGGTGCCGGTAATCGGCGCTACGCTGATCTGGGGTGGCGCGGCGGTCTGGCTCTACGAAACAGGACAAACCGGCTGGGCGATCTTCATGGTGCTGTGGGGCATGTTCGGCATCAGCAGCGTCGACAATTTCCTGAAGCCCTTCCTGATTTCACGCACTTCCAGCCTGCCGCTGCTGCTGATCGTCGTCGGCGTTTTTGGTGGCGTGCTGGTTTTCGGCTTCATCGGCCTGTTCCTCGGTCCGACCCTGCTGGCACTCGGGCAGGTGCTGATCCGCGAATGGCTCGATCACGTCGATTACGATCATTCGCCGTCAATTTGAAGTGCTACGATTACCAAAGACCCGCTGTTTTCTCCGTATCTCGCCAGGCGGCCGTCAGGCGTGCCTCTCCTTTTTTTGAACGAACCCCATGATCGAAACCGACCAGTTCGCCGAAGCCAGCGACATCCCGCTGGATCGCCTGATCTCTGCTGAAGCCCGATCCTCGCAGGAGGAGGCCATCGAGCGCGCCCTGCGTCCGAAGCGATTGGACGAGTACGTCGGGCAGGTCAAGATTCGCGAGCAGTTGTCGATCTTCATCGAGGCTGCCAAGCGGCGCAAGGACACGCTCGACCACGTGCTGCTGTTCGGCCCGCCGGGGCTGGGCAAGACAACGCTGGCGCACATCATCGCCATTGAAATGGGCGTGGGCCTGCGCCAGACCTCCGGCCCGGTGCTCGAACGCGCTGGCGATCTGGCGGCCATCCTGACCAATCTTGAACCGCATGACGTGCTGTTCATCGACGAAATCCATCGCTTGAGCCCCGTCGTCGAGGAAATCCTCTACCCGGCGCTGGAGGATTTCCAGATCGACATCATGA
>CAYMYD010000081.1:0-8227 GCA_964394535.1 uncultured Propionivibrio sp.
GTACAGCACCTGCATGATCGCCAGCGTGACATCGAGACCGATCAGGTCGGCCAGGGCCAGCGGGCCAATCGGGTGGTTGGCGCCCAGTTTCATCGCCTCGTCAATGTCGGTGGCTGTCGCCACCCCGTCGGCCAGCGTGAAGATGGCTTCGTTGATCATCGGGACGAGCAAACGGTTGACCACAAACCCGGGACTGTTCTTCAGTTTGACAGGCGTTTTGCCAAGTTTCCGGGCAATGGATTCGATCTCTTCGCAGGTCGCGGCGGAAGTTTGCAGGCCGCTGGTGACTTCGACCAGCGCCATCATCGGCACCGGGTTGAAGAAGTGCATGCCGATCACCTGCGCCGGACGCTTGGTCGCTGCGGCAAGACTGGTAATCGACAGCGTGGACGTGTTGCTGGCCAGAATGGCCTGCGGTTGGGCGATTTCATCGAGTTGGGCGAACAGCTTGCGTTTCACCACTTCATTTTCCGTCGCCGCTTCGATAATCAGCCCGCAATCGCGCAACAGGCCAAGATCCGTGCCCACGGCAATTTTGGCGAGGGCGGCGGCCTTCTGCTCGGGCGTTGCCTTCTCCTTTTTGATCAGCCGATCCAGACTGCCTGAGATGGTGTTCAGCGCCTGTTGCAGCGCTTTCTCGGCCACATCGGTCAGAACAACGTCAAAGCCGGCGACCGCAAAAGCCTGAGCAATCCCGTTGCCCATGGTGCCCGCACCCACGATTCCGATTTTCTGAACATTCATGATGCTTCCTCCTGGTTGGTGACAAAACGGATGACAACACGCAGCTTATTTACACCACTTCAGGAAATGATGAAAGGGGGCGCCATGCCCTGCCATGCGCGCCTTGCTCAGAAAGTATTTGTTGCTCGGCGCTTCAGGGAAAAACCCCACGCTGCCGTTGCCGACCTGCCGAAGCTGATGCCGGTGTTTCTCCAAACACACGCACCGAACCCTGCTTCAAGGCGCGCATGAACTGTGCGAAATGCGGCCTGAATTCGGCAAACAGGGGATTGTCGCGGTTTTCCAGCATGACTTCGCTAAAGAGCTTGAGGCCAACGCCAAAGGCCGTGGCGGATGTCTCGCTGAAATCGCCGCGCTGCCGCACGCGTTCCACCACGGCAAAGATATCGTCGTGACTGCCGACTTCAAATTGCAGTGAGGCCTGGGATTCCGGCAGGGATTCCAGCGTAACCTTATAGCGGTACTGGCTCATAGTTTTCTCCCAAGACGTTTTTCAACCTGTTCGCGCTCCCATTGCGGGCCGAGGAAGGGAATCCAGCCGATGGTCTTGATGGTGCGGATCAGGAGCACGGTGCCCCAGGCCAGCGCCACCCACAGCACCCACCAGTTGCCCGGATGCGTCAGCCAGTTCACCCCGGCAAGCAGGGGAATGACGATGCAGAAAATCATCGCTCCACCGTACAGTCGCTTGAGTTGGCGCACATGGCGCAGGGCCTCCATTTCCTCGCGGCTGAGACGTTGCGGCCGAAAGCCGGGAGCGGGTGGCAGCGGCGCTGCCGGAGGAAGAGTGTCGTTGATATTGCTGGCAGGGCTATGGTTATCCACGGCGGAATCTCCTTGCAAAATGGAAAAATCCACCTCGAACACAGCGGCCAGGGATTTCAGGCTTTCGATACTGGCACTGTTGCCGTTCTCCAGACGCTGGATGGTACGCGTCGAAAGCCCGCTCATTTCTGCCAGTTGCTGCTGGGACCAGCCGCGTTGCAAACGCAGTTTCTGAATCATCATGGGTCAATGCTCCGTTTCGAAGTGGTGCCACCACTTTGCCTTTTTCGCCCGTCCGGCACCACGTCACGCACCCGACACGACGGCGACAGTCGCAAAATCAGTAGCAGCCACAGGAGCGCGGATCGCAGAGCTGCCTGAGAATGAAGCGCAATGGCGTCAGCACCAGGTAGTGCAGTATTTTGCCGCAGAAACTGCTCGGGACACGGCGCTCAGGGGACTTTTCCCCGTTAGAAAATGTTTCGTCTCTGGTCATGATTCAATCCTTAATTCAGTGAAAAGTGAAAGGTGAAACGTGAAATGTGAAAGATCAGGCGCTTCGCGCTTTGAAAAGAGCAAATCAATCCCGGCGCGACCGCGACCGGCAGGGTTTTCCACATTTCACCTTTCACTTTTCACGTTTCATATTTCGCCCCCCATCCTCCTTCATCCGCCCGCCGGAAACCACGACAAGCGGGCGACGCCCTGATGACAGTTTTCTGCCAGAATGCCGGGGAAGCCCTTATCCCCCGCCCTGATGAACACAAACGCCTTTCTCCTGGTCATCGCCGGAGCCACCCTGCACGCCATCTGGAACCTGTGCGCCAAGAAAGCCTCGGGCGGCTTGCCCTTTGTCTGGCTGTACGGGGTCGTCAGCATCATCGTCGCCCTGCCCTTCGGCGTGCTGGCATGGCGCAGCCATGCCGGGCAACTGACGACAGCGGCCTGGATCGCCATCGTCGCCAGCGCCTTCGTCCATGTCGGCTATTCGCTGATCCTGCAAAAGGGCTACCAGAAAAGCGATTTCTCGCTGGTCTATCCGCTGGCACGCGGGACCGGCCCGCTCTTTGCCGTCGGTGGTGCCGTCCTGCTGCTCGGTGAAACGCCCAGCCTGACCGGCTATCTGGGCATTGCCGCCATTCTGGCGGGAATCCTGCTGCTGGCCGGAATCGGCGATCTGGCACACAGCGACCCGCAGACAAGACGCGCCGGACTGCTATGGGGGTGCCTGACCGGGCTATCCATCGCCAGCTACACACTGATCGACGGCTGGGCGGTAAAAACACTCGGCCTTGCCCCGGTGCTCTACTATGTGCTCGGCCTCGCGCTGCGCACCCTGATCCTCGCACCGCAAGCCTTGCACGCCCGCCAGGAATTACACGAACAATGGCAGACGAATGGGCGTTACATTGTCGCTGTCGGCATCCTGTCGCCACTGTCCTTCACACTGGCGCTGTTTGCCATGACCCTCGCGCCGCTCGCCTACGTCGCCCCGCTGCGCGAACTGTCGATGCTGCTCGGCGTCGTGTTCGCCGCCTGGCTGCTGCGCGAAGCCCTGACCCCGGGCCGTATCATCGGCACCCTGTGCATGATCCTCGGTGCGGCCCTGCTGGCTGGCGCGTAGACAATCCTGCGGGGTTCTCCAACTTTCACGTGAACACGGCGACTTTTCCCCCGTTGTCACGGCATAATCCTATCTTTACAGATTTTTCCGAACGATCATCATGAGCACTCCAAAATCACGCCGCTGGCTGCTGCTGGCCATTTTCCTGATCGGGCTGCCGCTCATCGGCTTCGCCGCTTTCCAGTACGCCATCCACACCCTGAAAACCCAGGTCGAAAAAGCGCTCGGCCCGCAGAGCGAGGTTCGGGAAATCAAGGTCGGCCTGAATGGTGTGGAAATCCTCGGCCTGCGCATCAAGGCACCGCCCCGCGAGCAAGGCGGCAAAAAGCCGCTTGCCTGGCCTGCCGAAGACCAGTTGCGCGCCGAACGCATCCTGATCGTCCCGTCACTGACCGATCTGTTCAGCGCCAAAGTGGTCCTGAACACCATTCGCGTCGAAAACGCCTACCTCGCCATCCTGCGTACCCGCGACGCACAGATCAAGGTGTTGCCCAGCCTGCTCGACAAGCCGGAAGAAAAACCCGCCGCCCAGGAAAAAACCGCTTCCGGCAAGACCGAAGCGCCTGTACAGATCCACATCGGGCGGATCGAACTGGACAACGCCGCCATTGAGTTTTTCGACGCCACCGTACGTAACCCGCCGCACAGGCTGCGGGGCGAACAGATCAAGATCAGCCTCGAAAAACTCCAGCTCCCCGATCTCAAGGGACAGAGCAAGCTCAGCGTCGACGGCATTCTCAAAGGGGTGAAGCAGGACGGCAGACTCGCCATTTCCGGCGACGTCGAATTCGCCACCCTGGAATCGGCAGTCACCACGCAACTGCGCGGGGTCGACATGCTGGTACTGCAACCCTATCTGCTCAAGACCGCCGAAACCAGCGTCAGCAAGGGCACGCTCGATTTCGAACTCAAATCGGCGATTCGCCAGGGCCAGCTCCGGGCACCGGGCACGCTGTCGCTCAAGGATCTTGAACTCGGCTCCGGCTCGGGAACCCTCATGGGCCTGCCACGCAACGCCATCATCGCCCTGATGAAAAACCGCAAGGGCGTCATCTCCATCAAATTCGTGCTTGAAGGCAACGTCAATGATCCGCACTTCTCGCTGAACGAGAATCTGGCCACCCGTATCGGCTCGTCCTTCGCCAGCACACTCGACATCAGCGTCGAAGGCCTGGCGCGCGGCGTCAGCGATGTTGGCAGCGGCACCGCCAAAGGCGTTGGAAAAACCGTCAAGAAACTCTTCAAAAAATGAAAACAGCAATTGTCGGCGTCGGTGCCATCGGCGGAATGATCGGCACCTGCCTGGCCGCCTCGGGCGCAACCCAGGTCAGCGCCCTGGCGCGTGGCGAAACCCTAGCCGCCTTGCGTCGGCACGGTTTCCGCCTGCACATGGACGGGCAACTACTAACCGCCCCGGTGACCGCCAGTGACCGGGCCGACGAACTCGGCGTCCAGGATCTGCTGATCATCAGCGTCAAAGGCCCGTCGCTGCCCGCGCTGGCCCCCACGCTGCACCCGCTGATCGGCCCGCAGACCCTGATCCTGCCGATGATGAACGGCGTTCCCTGGTGGTTCTGCCTGGTCGACGGCCCCTTCCCGCCGTTTGCGCTGAAAAGCGTCGACCCGGACGGGCGCATCGCCACCAGCCTGCCGTCCGGCCAGACGCTGGGCTGTGTCGTCCATATCGCTGCCACCAGCCCCGAACCGGGCGTGGTTCGCCACGCCATGAACAAGGAACTGATCGTCGGCGATCCTGCTGGCAGCCCTTCGGCTCGCAGCGAAAACGTCGTCCGCCTGCTCACCCAGGCCGGATTGCAGGTCCGGCATTCGACCGATATCCGCTACGACATCTGGTACAAGCTGTGGGGCAACCTGACCATGAACCCGCTGTCGGCGCTCACCGGCGTAACGGTTGACCGCTTGCTTGATGACCCGCTGGTGCGCAACTTCTGCTCCGCCGCCATGCGCGAGGCAGCGGACATCGGCCAGCGTATCGGCTGCCATGTCACGCAACAGCCGGAAGACCGCCACGCCATCACGCGCCAGATTGGTGCTTTCAAGACCTCGATGCTGCAGGACGTGGAAGCCGGTCGCCCCATCGAACTCGACAGCATCGTCGGTGCCGCGCAGGAAATCGGACGGCACTTCGGCATGAGCACCCCCAACATCGACGCCATCCTCGGCCTGACCCGCTTGATGGCGCAGACACGCGGGCTGTACTGAACCGGAATCTTTCTGGAGCGACGCTTGAAAACCATCGGTCTGATCGGCGGGATGAGTTGGGAATCGACGATCCCCTATTACCGCCTGATAAACGAAGCCGTCCGGGAACGTCTGGGAGGGCTGCACTCGGCCAGGATCATTCTCTACAGCGTTGATTTTCATGAGATCGAACGCCTGCAGGAGACCGGTGAGTGGGAAACTGCCGGGGCCTTGCTCGCCGGGATCGCGCAGACGCTGGAATCTGCCGGCGCTGATTTTCTGGTTCTATGCACCAATACACTGCATAAAGTCGCGGCAATGATCGAATCCGCCATCCGGATCCCCCTGCTGCACATCGCCGACCCAAGCGCCGAAGCCATCAGGGCTGCCGGTTTCTCGACCGTTGGCCTGCTGGGCACCCGATTCACCATGGAAGAGACATTCTACCGGGACCGGCTGCACCAAACCCACGGCCTCCGGGTCATTGTGCCGGATCGGGAAGATCGGGACATCGTTCATCGCGTCATCTTCGAGGAACTCTGTCGTGGGCACCTTGCCGCCTCATCGCGCCAGCAGTACCGGGAAATCATCGGCAAACTGGTCGACCAAGGGGCCGAGGCGGTCATTCTCGGCTGCACGGAAATCTCGCTTCTGGTGGAAGCCTCTGACGCCTCGGTGCCACTCTTTGACACCACCCGCCTGCACGCCCTCGCAGCCGCCGATTGGGCGCTCGCCCCAAGCATCACCAGCCACCGCCCTCAGTGAATGGCAATCGGCTGCGCCGCACCGGCGCAATAGTCGTCAAGCAGGGAATCGATGGATTCCTGACTGCGTTCTTCATAAGGAATGTTGTCGATGGCGGCGCGCAGATCGATGGCGACGGAACCCTGCACGAACAGGCTACGGCTCGTCTGCTTATCCACCAGCTCAAAGGCCTGACGCATCGGGAAGGCCAGAATGGCGTAGTTCTCGCTGTTGTAGACAATATTCATGACGATTCCTTTCTGAGTCCGGGCACGGCAAAACAGCCGCAGTGTCAATCAGGAAGGTGTGGCCAACAACAGGAAATTCAAGAGCAGCAGCAAAGACAACGCAACACACCACGAAGATGGTACAGGAAACGCACCTGGCTTGCACGCTCAGTTTTGACACCGCTCCGCTCAAGCCTCCGGAGCGCTGGAGCGCCCAAAACAACGTTCCCACGCAGGAGCGTGGGAACGATCTAAAAACACTCGAAAGCTTTCTCTTCTACGCAGCCTGCACGTGCGGCCGGGTCTTGCGGAACCAGTGCTTCAGGAGTTCCATGGCCACCGGCGAAGCGAAGAAGAAGGGCAGCATCAGCAGCCAGTCGTCAAATCCCAGCGCTACGGTGTCAAAGAAGGGCTGGAAGAAGGGTACGTAGATCGCCATCAGCACCAGCAGGAAGGAGCCCAGCACCGCCCAGACCATCGCCCGGTTGGAGAAGAAGCCAATGGCAAAGATGCTGTAGGTTTCGGAGCGTGCAGTGAAGGCCCGGATCAGCTCGGAAGTACACAGCGTCAGGAAAGCGATGCTCTGCGCGGCTTCCAGATGCTGCGGATAACGCTGCAAGGCCAACCAGAAGACGGTGAGAATCGCGATCGCATCGACCACCCCAACCACACCGATACCGATGGCCATTTCCTTGTTGATCACCGGTTCCGTCGGCGAGCGCGGTGGCTGCGTCATGATGTCCGGATCGCCCTTCTCCAGCCCTAGCGCCAGCGCCGGTGCGCCATCGCTAACCAGATTCAGCCAGAGGAGCTGCACCGGTTTCAACGGGATCGGCATGCCAAAGAGCATGGCGCAGAAGATGATCAGGATTTCGCCGACATTACACGCCAGCAGGAAGTAGACGAACTTGCGGATGTTCGAATAGATGATCCGCCCCTGCTCGATCGCCGAAACGATGCTGGCGAAGTTGTCGTCGGTCAGCACCATGTCCGCCGTCTGCTTGGCGACGTCGGTGCCGGTGATGCCCATGGCCACGCCAATGTTCGCGCGCTTCAGGGCCGGCGCGTCGTTGACCCCGTCGCCGGTCATGGCCACGACGTGGCCGTTGGCTTTCATGGCATCGACGATGCGCGTCTTGTGCTGCGGGGAAACGCGGCAGCAAACCTGGAGCCTTTCGGCGCGCGCGGCGAGGTCGGCGTCGCTCATGGCCTCGATTTCCGGCCCGGTCAGCACCAGCCCACCCGGCTTCAACATGCCGATTTCGCGGGCGATGGCTTCCGCCGTGTCCTTGTAGTCGCCGGTGACCATCACGCACTTCAGACCGGCGCCATGCGCCACCTTGAGCGCCTCGATCACCTCGGGCCGCGCCGGGTCGATCATGCCCAGCAGACCAAGGAAGGTGAGTTCGCGTTCGACATTCGCCGGACTCATATCCTCCGGCACAGCGGACAGCGGGCGACAGGCGACGGCCAGCACGCGCAGGGCACTGCTCGCCATATCGTGATTGCGCGCCAGGATTTCCTCGCGCAGTTCGGGCGTCATGGCCACCGCCTTGCCGCCTTCGAGCTTGCTCACGCACAGATTCAGCACCACGTCAGGCGCGCCCTTGACGAACAGCATCAGCGGTTCGCCCGCCAGCGCCGCCAGCTCGGGGGCCGCATCAAGACCATGCACGGTGGACATCCGCTTGCGTTCAGAATCAAAGGGGATTTCCTGTACGCGGGGCAGTTGCTTGTCGAGTTCCGTCCGCCACAGGCCGCCCTTAGCCGCCAGCGTCACCATCGCCCCTTCGGTCGGGTCGCCGACGATACGCCAGGCTTTCTGGCCGCTCTCGTCGGTACGCTCTTCCAGACGGGCGTCGTTACAGACCAGCGCCCCCTTGAACAGCAATGCGGCGTCTACATCCTGTGTCGGCGAAAA
>CAYMYD010000081.1:8327-9744 GCA_964394535.1 uncultured Propionivibrio sp.
GTTCCCAGCACCTTGCCCAGATGTTCGAGCTTTTTCTGCAGGGGCGTTTCTTCGTCCTCATAGGACTGGATCATCTCGGCGATGATGCCGATCTGGGTATTCATGCCGGTACCGATCACCAAGCCTTTGCCCCGCCCATAGGTAATCAGCGTGCTCATGAAGGCGGAGTTCTTGCGGTCGCCCAGCGAGGCCTCCTTGTCCAGCACCGGTGTGGCGAACTTGTCGACCGGCACCGATTCGCCGGTCAGCGAGGCCTCCTCGATCTTGAGATTGACGCTTTCGATCAGGCGCAGGTCAGCCGGAACGTAGTTCCCGGCTTCGAGCAGGACGATGTCACCGGGAACCAGCTCGCGCCCCGGGATCGCCGACTGAACGCCATCGCGGATCACCTGCGCATTCGGCGCCGACATCTTCTTGAGCGCCGCCAGCGCCTGCTCCGCCTTCGACTCCTGAATCACGCCGACCACCGAGTTCAGGACGACGATGATCATGATCGCCATCGAATCGACGTACTCGCCGAGAGCCAGTGAGATCAGTGCAGCAATAATCAGGATGATCACCAGATAATTGTTGAACTGATCCCAGAGCAGGGCGAGAAAGCCGGGACGGGGACGTTCGCTCAGTTCGTTGGGGCCGATCCGCCCGAGCCGCTCAGCGGCTTCCGTGCCTGACAGACCCAGATCCGCATGAGTCTGAAACTCACTGACGAGAACCTTGATTTCCTTTGCATGAGCTTCCTTGTCGTACGAGGACTGCATGTTACCCTCCGTTGATGTGGAAAAATCAGCAGGCACACTACCCTTCAAGCCGTCAACGCTAGAATAATCGTATTTAAAAAAATTGAATACGATTATTTTTTGCCGTGAGGATTTTGTGAAAAACTGAGACAAAATCGAAAATATGAGGCAAACAAAAACCGACGGGTATGCCGTCGGTTTTTTGCTCTTCAACCTGATCGTTCCCACGCGGGAGCGTGGGAACGATCAATCGATCAACGCTCACGCCTTCCCGAAGCGCATCACCCCGCCGACACAAGTGACGTGAATCGTTTCCTTGGCGGCAAAACGGCCTTCGAGAATCGCCTTGGCCAGCGGGTTTTCGATCTGCGCCTGGATCGCCCGTTTGAGCGGTCGGGCACCATAGACCGGGTCAAAACCGGCCGTGGCGATTTCTGCCAGAGCGCTCTCGTCAACGTCCAGCCCCATTTCCAGCTGCGCCAGCCGTCTTTCCAGATGCCCGAGCTGAATCTTCGCAATCGATTTGATGTGCTTTTCATCAAGCGCATGAAAGACCACCACTTCGTCAATCCGGTTGATGAATTCCGGCCGGAAGTGTGTTTTCACCTCGCCCATCACCGCCAGCTTGATGAGCTGATAGTCATCCCCGGCCATCTGCTGGATCATCTGGCTGCCGAGGT
>CAYMYD010000082.1:0-7734 GCA_964394535.1 uncultured Propionivibrio sp.
TGTCCACTCTCGACACCCCGGCAGCGCTCATCGACCGGAGCAAAATGCAGGCCAACATTGCCCGCATGCAGCAGCAAATGCACTCGCTCGGGGTGCGCTTCCGTCCACACGTCAAAACCAGCAAATGCCTGCCCGTCGTCCAGGCGCAGATTGCCGCCGGTGCGCAGGGCATTACCGTCTCCACGCTCAAGGAAGCGGAGCAGTTCTTTGCCGCAGGTATCACCGACATCCTTTACGCTGTCGGCATGACGGCCGGCAAACTGCCGAAGGTGCTGGCGCTGCGTCGCCAAGGCTGCCAGCTGAAGATCATCACCGACAACGCCACTTCTGCCGCCGACATCGTGGCTTTCGGCAAGGAACACGGTGAATCCTTCGAGGTCTGGATCGAAATCGACTGTGACGGTCACCGTTCGGGCATCAAGCCGGACGATACCGCGCAACTGCTGGCCGTGGCGCGCGTCCTGCAAGCGGGCGGAATGCGCTTGGGCGGCGTCATCACCCACGCCGGATCAAGCTATGAACTGAACACACCCGAAGCCCTGAGCGCCATGGCCGAGCAGGAAAGGGCCGGATGCGTCCGCGCCGCAGAACATCTGCGCAACGCAGGACTACCCTGCCCCGGTGTCAGCGTCGGTTCGACACCGACAGCGCTGGCCGCCAAAAATCTCGACGGCGTGACCGAAGTTCGCGCCGGGGTTTATGTGTTCTTCGATCTCGTCATGCACAACATCGGCGTCTGCCGCATGGAGAACATCGCCCTCTCCGTACTGACCACCGTCATCGGCCACCAGACCGAAAAGGGCTGGGCCATCGTCGACGCCGGCTGGATGGCGATGAGCCGTGATCGTGGCACCGCCAAGCAGCAGCGGGATTTCGGTTTTGGCCAGGTCTGCACCGTCGATGGCGACATTCTGCCCGGCTACACCATGAGCGGCGCCAATCAGGAACATGGCATCATCGCCCGTGAAGGCAGCGCCGATGCGGAAATTGCCACGCGCTTCCCGGTCGGCACGCAGCTGCGCATCCTGCCCAATCACGCCTGCGCGACCGGCGCACAGTTCCCTGAATATCATGCGCTGGACGACGCTGGCAAACTCGAAGTCTGGTCACGTTTTTACGGCTGGTAAGCGGAGGAGATTCCATGCCCGTTTACGCACTTGGCCCGCACACACCGGAAATCGACCCGGAAAGCTGGATCGCGCCCAACGCCGTGGTGATCGGTCAGGTAAAGCTCTCGAAAAACGCTTCGATCTGGTGGAACTGCACCGTGCGCGGCGATACCGACCGGCTGATCATCGGCGAAAACAGCAACATCCAGGACGGCAGTGTGCTGCACACCAATCGCGGCATCGAACTGCGCATCGGTAACGGCGTGACCGTTGGCCATGGCGTCATGCTGCACGGCTGCACCATCGGTGACGGTTCTCTGATCGGTATCGGTGCCGTTGTCCTGAACCATGCCGTGATCGGCAAAAATTCGCTGGTCGCCGCGCACACCCTGGTTCCCGAAGGCAAGGTCTTCCCCGATCGCGCACTGATTCTCGGCTCGCCCGGGAAGATGGTGCGCGAACTGACGGACGAGGAAATCGCCCGGAGCCGGGGCAGTGCCGAACGCTACGTCATCAACTGGCAACATTACCGACAGACACTTCGGCTGATTTGATACTCTCATGAACAATATTCCTTCGCCGCACGACTTCATGCAAAAAAATACCGAAAGAAAAATATAGCCAAACCGTTCGTTCAGGCACAGAATCAGTCCTGCGGCGGTTTGCTTGCCGAGCCATAAAACAGGGAGCATCCTCACCAGCACAACATTCGGTGAGATGAGACCTTGGAAGTTTCGTCGCTGTTTGTAATTTCAACACCAAGGAGGGTTCAATGAAACAACATACCAAGATACTCATCGGGTTTATTCTGGGGGTCACATTTGGCCTGATCGGGTATTACTTCTTCCCGGCCAAGGACTACACCTTCATGAAGACGGTCAGCGAAGTCTTCACCTTCGTCGGCGCCATGTTCCTGCGCATGATCTTCACCGTCGTTATCCCGCTGATCATGGCCGCGCTGATGCTTGGCACCATCGAACTGAGTCGCGGTGCCGGTCTCGGCAAGGTTGGTTCCCTGTCGCTCATGTACACCCTGATCCTCAGTGCCTGTGCTGTCGGCATCGCCGTCATCTCGACCAACATCCTGAAACCCGGCGTCGGCCTGAGCTTCGACAAAGCTGCGCTGGCCGCCAATCAGGGCGTTCTGACCATCCAGAAAAACGCTGCGCTCGCCCAGAGCAAGGCCTGGTATCAGTACATCGTCGATTTGCTGCCTGCCAATCCGGTCGACTCGGCTGCCCGCGCCTTCTCCGGTGAAATCATCGCCGTGATGATCTTCTCGCTGCTCTTTGGCTGGGCGCTGAGCACCGTCATCAAGAGTGAAGATCACCCGCTGGTTCAGGTACTCGACACCATCTTCCAGGCCGCAATGAAGGTTATCGAACTGGCCATGAAGATCGCGCCGTATGCCATTTTCGGGATCGTCTTCAACACCGCTTACCGGATGGGCGGAGGCTTCCTGGGTAACGTCGCCTACTATGCGATGATCGTCGTTGGCGGTCTGCTGGCGCAGTTCTTCATCGTCTATTCGATTGTCCTCACGGTGGTCACCAAGAGTTCGCCATTCGCCTTCTTCAAGCAATGCCGCACCGTTTATCTCTACGCCTTCACCACCGCCTCGTCAAACGCCACGCTGCCGGTTGCGCTCGACTGTGCTGAAAAAGTGCTCAAGTTGCCACCCCGCATCTCGCGCTTCGTGCTGACCATCGGTGCCTCGGCCAACCAGAACGGTAGCGCGCTCTTCGAAGGCGTCACGGTGATCTTCCTTGCCCAGGTCTATGGCATTGACCTCACGATCGGTCAGCAGATCCTTGTCGTCCTCATGTCGATTCTGGCGAGCGTCGGCACCGCCGGTGTTCCTGGCGGTTCGCTGCCCCCGATCGTCGTGCTGATGATCCAGGTCGGTATCCCGGCCGAAGGCATCGGCCTGATCCTCGGTGTCGACCGCTTCCTCGACATGTGCCGTACCACGCTGAACGTCGCCGGTGACCTGGTGATCGCCAAACTGGTTACCGCCAGCGTCGGTCAGGAAGCCATCGACAGAATGAATGCCATGCCGGAAGAAAGCTGATTCGGTGCCGGTTCCACACGAACCGGCTGCCACATAAAAAAACCGCCCGGCTCGCCGGGCGGTTTTTTATTGGATATCACCCTTTCCGAGCACACCACGCAATCTGGCAACCTCGGCAAGTGCGAGTTCTGCAGCCGCCTGAACCCGGTTCAGGCTACGCCCGATGTTATCGCCACCCTCATCGACAACCGGCGTTTCTGCCGCAATTTGAGGTGGATTGTTTGCCGAGAGATCAAACGCGATCTTGTCGCTGCGGTGCCAGGTCGAAAACACTTCGATGATGCGGCCGTACTGGTCCTGGCTCTGCCCTTCGAGCAGCAGCAACGGAGAACCACTGGCGATCCCGAGCAGACCATCAATCGGCGAGCGGGCAGCCGTCGCCCTGACCTGACGGTTACGCGCAGAGACAATCAGTCCGGCACGGGCATAAAGCTGTTCATGGAGCGAAGCGTCTTCAAGCGAAGCGGCCGGAATCAGCTCGCTTAGATCACACGGCAACCAGGTGCGGATAAAAGCCGTCGGCTCATCATCCACAAAACGCAAGCGCTCGATACGCAGGGCCTGCGGGCCGCTCAAGCCGCGCACAACTGTCGGAACGTTTTCAATCTCGTAGCTCAGTACCCGGGTCGAAACCCGCGAACCGAAGCGAGCCATCTGGGTGGATAAACCAGCACTCCAGAGCGGGTCACGATGCATCTCGGAACGCACGGAAACCGTCGTGCCACGCCCCTGAGCCTTCCTGACGACCCCTTCCCTGACCAGCGTATCCAGCGCCTGCCGAACCACTGAGCGCGAAACGGCGAAACTGCGACACAGCTCGCCTTCGCTCGGCAGGAGGTCGCCAGGAAAAAGCTCGCGCTCCTCAATCTGACGGCGCAAAGCGTCAGAGATTTCAAGATGTCTCGGGATTCGAGCGGCGCGACTCAAGGCGCTTTTCTCCGATTACGCCAAGCAAGCACTTCCGGCCTGCGCCGTCTTCCATACTTCCCCCCAGCCTTTCGATAGCGCCGCGGCACGCTCCACGGCAAGAATCAGACTGGCTTCACGAGCGATCCCCTGCCCGGCGATGTCGAAAGCCGTACCGTGATCAACAGAAACCCGAACCACCGGCAGACCGACAGTAATGTTGACACCATCGTCGCCATAAACCGCCTTGAACGGCGCATGCCCCTGATCGTGGTAGCAGACGATGACCATGTTCCACTTGCCCCGCACTGCCGCAGGCACCACGGCATCGCCGGAGATCGGCCCTTGCACGTTAATGCCACGCGCACGCGCCTTTGCCACGGCAGGCGCAAGGATATCCGCCTCTTCATCGCCGAACAGGCGGTTTTCACCGGCATGCGGATTAAGTCCGGCCAGTGCAATGGCTTCGTCCGGCTTGCCCAGTGCACGACAAAAAGCAGCCACCAGATTGATGACTGCGCCGGTACGCTCCGGCGTGATCTGCGCAATCGCCTGACGCATGGAGACGTGGGTCGTCAGATGGAAGAAATAGAGATTCCCCGCAGAAAGAACCAGCGAGTAATCTTTCACCCCGAACTGTTCGGCCAGCAATTCGGTGTGACCGGGATAAAAATGTCCGGCCTCGTGCAGCGCCGCCTTGTTCAGCGGCGGGGTGACAATGCCGTCGACCTTGCCCTCCCTGGCCAGTGCACAAGCCGCAATGATTGAACGATAAGCACCATCACCGGCATCCCGATGAATTTTGCCAAATGGCACATGAGCCAGCGACGGCCCGATTTGTACGACCTCGATGGTATCCGGCGTGTTCAGTGCCTTCGATGGTTCATCAATCACACGAACCGCCGCCGGGTCCAGTCCGGCAACCGTCACCCCCTTGCGCAAGGCATCCGCGTCGCCGATGACCACCGGCACACAAATCTTGCGCAGCTCAGGGTGTTTGAGCAGGGTCTTGGCGGTGATTTCGGTACCGACACCGGCAACGTCGCCAAGGGTAATGGCCAATCTGGGCAGAATATTCAAGGACATGATGAGTGGGATCCGATAAAGGTTAAAGGCAGGATTTGCCCATTATAACGACGCGCTCTTTGCTTGCAGCCGCCCGGCAATCGTGATCAGCGTGTTCTCATCGCCAAAGCCACCTGCCTTGGTCACCACGATGAAGCGCTGCCCGTCGCGCCCCTCTGCCTCGGCAACGGGTACGCCTTCGACAACACTGCGGATTACCCGCAGGTGCTTGACACCCAGCGCATCCAGTGTCGCATCAGCACCATCGCCACCGAGCAGAATCAGTGTCCGGGCCAGTCCACGGCTGACCATGCTGGCGACAATCGTGGCCATGGCCTGGGCGACCCGACGACTCACATCGACAAGCGATCCCCCCTGAACCCGTTCTTCCGGCGCAGAGACAAGCAGCAAGGTAGCCTTTGGCAAAATGCTCGACTGCAGCCCGATCCAGGCGCGCAGGCTGTCTTCGCTGGCCAGATCGGCAACGTTCGGCGTCAGCACCGAACAGGCTTCCGCAGGCAGGGACGCCAGCAATCTGGCCACCTGCCGTCGTGACACTTCATTAGCCGAACTGCGCAGCAACAACATCGTTCCTTGCGCCTGCGGCAGCGCAGGCGTTTGCACCACTTCACCGACAGGCAACCAGGCTTCCGCCAAGGCCAGCGCCAGACCCGCCGAACCGGCCGGGAGCGCCTGAGTCCCCAGTTGCGCCACAACCTGGGCAAGTGTCTGCAGATGCACCTCTTCGGTCGCCTCAACAACGATCACCGGATGCTGTTTTGCCGCTGCGCTGATCGCCGCCAGGAGTTCGGCAGCGCTACCCGCCGGAACCACTGCCGCACCGGGAACGAGTTCGGTAAATACGGAACTCTTCATCGGCGTTACCGGATCACTGCCCGCCGGAGAGTCTTCCAGAGAAACGCCGTTCACCCACAAACGCCCGTCACGGATGACACGCCCCATCACCGGATAAGCCGGACAAAGCACGACAAAAGCCTCCGGATAGACACTACGCCAAGCCTCCAGCGCACCGGAGAGTTGTGCGGCAACACTGCCACGCATGGTTGAGTCAATTTTCAGGTAAAGGCGGGTCACCCCGGCAGCCAGTTGCGCACACGTCGCTTCGCGGGTGCGCTCGCTGGCCTCTGCATCAGGAAGCGCCCGGGTATTAAGCGCCCGGGCCACTGCCGCAACCGGCGGGAGTTGTGGAACCTCTCCCGTTCGCAGCAACCAAGACTTCCAGCCTTTTTGTGCGAACTGAACGACGGTATCACCGGCACCCGTCAGGTCATCGGCAATGACGGCAACCCGCACGGCCTGTGCTGTTACGGCAGCGTTATCCATGAGCGCCTCCGCTTAAAGCCGAGGCTCGTCGATACCCAGATCCATGGCGTCGATCCGGGCAATTTCCTCTTCAGTGAGCAAGCCGCCTTCACGCTTGAGCATCCACGAAGCCAGGGCCGGGGCCAGGATCGCGGTCACCAGCACCGACGCGGCAACTTGAGCCGTGGCCGTACCAACGTAAGGCGCGAAGGTCGCATCTGCCTGAGCAATAATGGCTGGTGTGGCAATGGCATTACCCGCAGTGGTGCCCGCAGCAAAACCGATGCCAGAACGATAACCACGACGCAGAATGAGCTTGTAACCCAGATAAACCAGGAAGCCGGTCAGCGGCGCAACGATCAACCCAACGAGGATGCCGGAAAGTCCGCCCTTGACCACATTGCCCAGATTGATGCCCGTTCCCAGCGCAAAAGCAAAGAAGGGAATAACGACCTGTGGAGTCGGCTTCATGATCTCGGTCCATTTATTGTCGAGGTTACCAATCAGCATGCCAAGCAGGAAAGGAATGACTGCCGCCAGCAGCGCCGTCAGCGGAATCTGCGCAAGACCTGAAGCACCAAGGAAAAGCATGGTGAAGAAAGGCCCGTCGTTCAAGGCCGAGGCGATGTAGGCACCGCGATCCCGCTTGTCTCCGTAGCGCCCGGTAAAGGCCAGCCACAGTCCACCGTTGGAATTATCGATAGCCACCAGCATGGCAAGAATCGAAATGCCAAGGAAGCCGTCAATTCCGACCATCTTGCCGAGCAGGATGACCAGTCCGGCAGGAATAATCGATTTGCCCAGCAAGACCACGCCAGTCGTGGCCAGTACGGGGCCGCTGGTACGCAACGTGACCTGCATGCCGGTGGCAAAAATCAGCAAGGCGATCAGCGGCATGGCACTTCCCTGAAACAGTGCTGTCGTAAAGGAGCCCAGTTTCAGGAAAGGTTGGCCGAAAGTGCCAACAACAGAACCCAGGATCAGCGGGATGATCATCAAGCCGCCAGGGATCTTGTTCATTGCCGTATAAAAAGAAAAACCCGATGATTCATTTTTCTGTGACATTTTTATAACCCTCCATGTACGGACAACTTGTCCGTACAAATTATCAAATGCAGACTCTTGGCTGTCAAGGATTTTCGGTGCCTTAAAAGTAGAAAGCTGGCTGTCACATTTTTCGTCGGGGAAAGCACCTACAATCCTGCTACCACTTACTCCACAGGAAACATGAAACGCCTCGAACTGAAGTTGCTACCGCCC
>CAYMYD010000082.1:7834-9744 GCA_964394535.1 uncultured Propionivibrio sp.
AATCCGATGTATCTCGGCCAGTTGCTGCAACTTCTCGCCTGGGCCTTCTGGCTGGAGAATCTGGCGACCTTCGCTTTTCTACCCGCATTTGTCGCATGGATGACACGCTTTCAGATCATCCCCGAAGAACGCATCCTCGGCATCAAATTCGGCAACGACTACGCTGATTACCTGAACCGGGTGCGCCGCTGGATCTGAGGCAGGTTCAACGAGGCAACTGGTTTTTTTCGTCGATCACGCGGGTAGCTTCGCCTTCAATGATCTCGCCGTCACCGCTTTCTGGGCCAACAGGCGATCCAAAGTCCACGTCTGGCGGCTGCCCCTGCGCGGACATCTGTTCGCGCATCTGGCGACGCAGGGCGCGGGTCTTCCACCAGAAATAGAGCCAGAAAAGCAGCCCGGCAACAGCCAGCACGGCGAAGAAAACCAGCGAGAACATCAAGGCCGCGCCCAGCACGAGGATGCCGATGAGGGCAGCCAGAAGGCGTGAGAGCGGCCCGCCGTTCTGCCCTGGCCCGTTAAATTTGAGATACATCTTGCTCCGTCACCACATGATCCAGTTGATAAATTCCGGTGCTGAAATCCGTCACTCCATATTGCAGGAACTGTTCGCATGACAAACACGCCCCGGCAAACTCACGCAAACGCTCGGTGTCATAAGCGTTGACCAACACCACCCAGTCAATCTCCCCATCCCGGCCACGGATACGCTGCTCCACCGTCATTTCCGGCCTTGCCGCCGCTTCAAACAGATGCGCCCCACTCAGACCGGAGCGCGACGGAACCGATGCGAGTTGTGCTGACAGCCGCGAACGCAGTCTGCCTGCTTCGGCTTCCGGCGGACTGAAGTACAGCACCAACCCCAACCGCCCCAGACCCAGCCCGTAGCTCGCCGTAACCCGGCAGAAGCCTCGTCGCATCCCCCGGTAACGCGTCATGATACCCGCAGTCGCCGGTGTCGGATGATTCAGGCGCTCCAGATAAGCAGGCGACGACAGGGTTGCCAGTTCATCAACCTCGTAAAGCACAAAATAATGCGGCTGCGCTGCCACGGCCGTCCACCGGGAGCCTCGCCGGAAGCCGGGAATACCCAGCCTTTCCTGCAGATGTTCGTGCGAATGCCAGTCATCATGCGCAGCGAACGCCTCTGGCGCAACATCAAGCGACAGAACCATGACCGCCTTTCCGGAAAGTGCCACGCTATCCTCCCGCAGACTGTTTCAGCATGAGGACGGCTCGTCGTCAATCGCCTTGTATTCGATACTCAGCACCTCGACTTCACGCCATCCGGCCGGGCTTTGAAAACGCACCAGATCACCCTCCCGCGCCTTGAGCAGCGCACGCGCCAGCGGCGAAATCCAGCTGATGCGGTTGCGTGAAAAATCGGTCTCATCCACTCCGACAATCTGATAAGTCTGCTCATTGCCCTGCTCGTCGGCAATCGTCACCGTCGCACCGAAGAACACCTGATCGGCATTGACCTGACGCGCCGGATCGACAACTTCAGCGAGATCCAGCCGTCGGGTCAGGAAACGGATGCGCCGGTCGATTTCGCGCAGACGCTTTTTGCCATAAAGATAATCGCCGTTTTCCGAACGGTCACCGTTGGACGCCGCCCACTGTACCACTTCAACCATACGTGGCCGCTCGTCGCGCAACAGGAAGTCGATTTCATCCTTGATCCGCGCATAGCCCCCTGGCGTGATGTAGTTTTTTGTCCCTTGCGGCAGTTGCAGCGAAGCCTCGAGCTCTTCCTCGTCATCGCTTTCATTTTCGCGGACAAATGCCTTGTTCATGGAAATTTTCAGGTTCAACAGATGGGTCTGATTCTGCAATGAAGCGGTCTTCTTGTCCAGATTGTGACGAAACGATGAATCGACATTGTTTTTTCATGACGCTACGCCTACCAT
>CAYMYD010000083.1:0-9726 GCA_964394535.1 uncultured Propionivibrio sp.
GCCGTCCGTACTTCGACAAAGGAAGGCAGCGCCCAGGCGGACGAACAGAGCACCCAGCAGAGGGCAAGGAATGTGCTTTTTCGGACAGGGAAACGGATCATGGAAAAACATTGCGGCGAAGAGGTACTCAGGCCGGCAAGTATAGATCATCGACAGCAGATGATTCGGCAAAGCGGGAGGCAGGAAGGACAAAGCAAACGCCTCCCTTTCGCGCGATTACCCTGGGGCTGTGGTTCAATAACACCCTTAACTCCGCCTGCACCAGCCCTCTCCATGCCACCCGACGAAATCTCTGCCCCACCCGCCCTCAAGTCCGGACTGCACAAACTCGGCCTGAGTCGTCACGATGACCTCGTGCTGCATCTGCCGATGCGTTACGAGGACGAAACCTGCATCACGCCGATTGACGCGGCGCCGTGGGGCATGCCGGTACAGGTCGAGGCGGCGGTGATCGATGTCGATGTGCAGTTTCGTCCACGGCGGCAACTGGTGGCGCGGGTGCGCGATGCGGGCGGCGAACTGGTCCTGCGCTTTCTCAACTTCTACGGTAGTCAGGTCAAGCAGCTTGAACGGGCGCGGGATGAGGACAAGAAGCTGCGCCTGTTCGGTGAAATCCGCGAAGGCTATTTTGGTGCCGAGATGGTGCATCCGCGTTACCGGGTTGTCTCGGCAAACGAAGCGTTGCCGAACGCACTGACGCCGGTTTATCCGACCACTGCCGGGGTGTCGCAAACTGCGCTGCGCAAGCTGATCCTGAACACCCTGGCAAACGCCGATCTCGCCGAATGCTTCGATCCGGCATGGTACCGGACGCAGGATTTTCCCTGTTTTGCCGACGCGGTACGTCTGCTGCACGCGCCACCGCCCGATGTGGACGAGGACGCGCTGCAAACGCGCACTCATCCGGCCTGGCAACGCATCAAGTTTGACGAGGTGCTGGCGCAACAACTGTCGCTGCGCCGCGCGTATCTGGCGCGGCGCAAAAAGGGCGCCCCCCGGCTGCAGGGCAGCGGCGAACTGAGCGGCCGCCTGCTTGCCGCCCTGCCCTTTGCGCTGACCGGTGCGCAGCGGCGCGTTGTCGGCGAAATTGCCCATGATCTCGCGCAGCCCTGGCCGATGCAGCGCCTGCTGCAGGGGGATGTCGGCAGCGGCAAGACCATTGTTGCTGCCTTGGCGGCCTGTCAGGCCATCGAAGCCGGTTATCAGGTGGCGTTCATGGCCCCGACCGAAATCCTCGCCGAGCAGCATTACCTCAAGCTCTCGTCCTGGCTGGAACCGCTCGGCATCGAGATTGCCTGGCTCACCGGCAGCCTCAAAAAGCGCGCCAAACAGGCTTCGCAGGCACAGGCGGCGGGCAGCGCCCAACTGGTGATCGGCACGCACGCGCTGATTCAGGAAGGCGTTGATTTCGCGCATCTGGGGCTGGTCATCGTCGATGAACAACACCGCTTCGGCGTCGCGCAGCGGCTTGAACTGCGACGCAAGGGCGAGCGCAACGCCATTCCGCCACACCAGTTGATGATGTCGGCAACGCCGATTCCTCGCACGCTGGCGATGAGCTATTACGCTGACCTGGATGTTTCGCTGCTCGACGAGTTGCCACCGGGACGCACACCGGTACGCACCAAACTGATCGCCGACCGGCGTCGCGACGAAGTAATTTCCCGGGTTCGCGAGACCATCGGCGCGGGTCGGCAGGCGTACTGGGTCTGTCCATTGATCGAGGAGTCGGAAAAGCTGCAACTGCAAACGGCGCTTGATACCCACGCCGCACTGACGCAGGAACTCCCCGAACTGACAATCGGCCTGGTCCATGGTCGCCTCAAGGCCGACGAAAAGGCCGCGACGATGGCGGCGTTCGCTGCCGGGGAAATCGACCTGCTGGTGGCGACGACGGTGATCGAGGTCGGGGTCGACGTCCCCAACGCCAGCCTGATGGTCATCGAACACGCCGAGCGTTTCGGCCTGTCGCAACTGCATCAGTTGCGTGGGCGCGTCGGACGCGGGGAGCACGATTCGGCCTGTGTGCTGCTCTACCAGATGCCGCTTTCACCGACCGCGCGGGCGCGGCTGAAGATCATTTACGAGCACAGCGACGGCTTCGAGATCGCCCGCCAGGACTTGCACCTGCGCGGCCCCGGTGAATTCATCGGCAGCCGTCAGTCCGGTGTGCCGCTGCTGCGCTACGCCGATCTGGAAGCCGACGCGGCACTGATCGAACTGGCCAGCCGTGTCGCTGAAAAAATGCTCAGGGACGCCCCGGAACAGGCCGGACGCCACCTGCAACGCTGGCTGGGGAGCCGCGAAGAACTGCTGAAAGCCTGAACCTGCCTCACCAGCGCGCCACCAAAAACGCATCCCGGAAGAAAAACCGGAAAAATCTTGCCGGGAATGCCCGGCGAAGCGCATTAAAACAAAATTATTTTCTACATTTTTACATTATTGAAAATTCATGCGAAAAATCACTTTATTTATGTGATTTATTTCCCCAGAATTCGCTCATTATTTTTGATGAGCCAACCCGTGGAAACTACTGTCAATTGCACAAGCACCCGCCCGGCCCTCTGGAATGAGTTCCTCAAGGCGATCCGGCATGAGGTGATTCCGGCGCTCGGATGCACCGAACCTGTCTCACTGGCCCTCGCCTCGGCTATTGCCACCCGTCATCTGGGAAGCATGCCTGACAAAATCGAGGCGCTGGTTTCTCCCAATCTGATGAAAAACGGCATGGGTGTCACCGTTCCCGGCACCGGCATGGTCGGGCTGCCGATTGCCGCCGCGATGGGCGCGCTGATCGGTGATCCCGACGGCGAACTGGAGGTGCTGCGCCGGATTACGCCGGAATCGGTCATTGCTGGCAAGCAACTGCTCGCCGACGGTCGGGTAACGATCGGTATCACCGACGTCCCGAATATCCTCTACGCGGAAGTGCGCTTGACGAAAGGCCCGGATAAAGTCCGTGTCTGCATCGCCGATTCGCATACGCAGGTCGTGCGTATCGAAAAAAATGGCGACGTACTGTTCGCCACCGAAAGTCAGGCGAATAGCCACTCGCCCAGCTACAACCTGCACGGCAGCAGCCTCCACGATGTTTTCACCTTTGCCATGAGCGCGCCATTTGCCGACATCGCTTTCATTCTGGAGGCGGAAAAACTCAACTGGCGGCTGTCGCAGGAAGGGCTCTCCGGCAATTACGGTCTGCATATCGGTGCCACCCTGCAGCGCAATATCGAACGGGGATGGCTTTCCGGCGATCTGCAAACCCGTATTTCCATGCTTTCCGCTGCCGCTTCCGATGCGCGCATGGGCGGTGCCACCTTACCGGCGATGAGCAATTCCGGCTCGGGCAACCAGGGCATTGCCGCCACACTGCCGGTCGTCGTCGTCGCGCAGGCAGTGAACGCTGACGAGGAAAAACGGGCGCGGGCGCTGATGCTTTCGCATCTGGTCGCCGTCTATATTCACGACAAACTGCCCCGGCTCTCCGCGCTATGTGCCGTAACCACAGCGGCGATGGGCTCGGCGGCCGGCATGGCCTGGCTGCTTGGCGGCAATTTCGAAACCATCAGCCGGGCGATTTGCAGCATGATCGGCGATCTGGCCGGGATGATCTGCGATGGTGCCTCGAACAGTTGCGCGATGAAGGTTTCAACCTCCGCCAACTCCGCTTACAAGGCCGTCCTGATGGCACTCGACAACAGCCGCGTCAGCGGCATGGAAGGCATCGTCGCGGATAGCGTCGAGGATTCCATCAGCAATCTCTGTTCGCTGGCCAGCGAGGGCATGGTGCATACGGACCATCAGATCATCCGAATCATGATCGGCAAGGCCAGCTGAAATTCACGACGGGAAGACGGTGTTATTTGATCTTCCCGTCCACCCCTTCGACAAACCAGTCGAAGCGGGCCAGAAGCTCGTCGTCGGAAATGTTTTCGCCGCGCCCGATACGCAGATTTCCCTGCTGGTCGAACACCGGGCCGTAGAAAACATCCCAGGTTCTTGAAAGCAGGCGCTTGCGCGCCTTTTCAACCGCCTCCTGCGTTCCCGGCGCCACGATGGCAGTCAGCGGGGCAATATCGACCATCCCGGTTTCAATGCTTTCCAGATAGTTCTTCCCTGCAAAACGTCCTTCAAAGCATTCGTTCAGGCGCTCGGTGTAAAAAGTGCCCCAGTTCCAGACCGGTGCGGTCAAAAAGGTTTCCGGGAAATCGGCACTGTGATCCAGGTGGTAACCGATGGCATAAGCCCCCCGGCTTTTGGCCACTTCGACCGGGATGGTCGTGTCCTGATGCTGGGCCATGACATCGATGGGGTGGGAGTCAAACAGGCGTTCGGCTTCCCGTTTTTCGGCCACCGGATCGTACCAGCTACCGGTCCAGGCCACATGCACGGTGGCTTGCGGGTTCACGCTGCGCACGCCTAGCGTGAAGGCATTGATCCCTTGCACCACTTCCGCAATCGGATGCGCGCCGACAAAGCCGATATGCCCGGTTTTGCTTTGCATTCCGGCAACGATGCCGGACAGATAACGGGCCTGGTAGATGCGCCCGAAATAGGTGGCCAGATTGGGCCCCTGAACAACACCCGCAGCATGAAAGAATTTGACGCCGGGATACTTTTTCACGCTTTCCTGCAAATGCTGGCCGTAACTGAAACTCAGGACAAAGATCATCTCCGCCTTTTCCCGCACCAGCTCATCGATCACCCGGACAACACTGCCGTCCTGCGTATTGACACTTTCCCGGTAGAGCACGTTCAGGTTCATCCGCTGCCGGATCGCCTCGAAACTGTTGTAGTGCGCTTCGCTCCAGCCGCCATCGCGCACCGGGCCGACCAGAATGACACCAATGGTGGTGGTCTTGTCCTGGGCACTGACCGGCTTGACCTCATACAACCTGCCGTACCAGAAGGCAAAGAACAGCAGCACGGAGAAAAGCGCGGCCACCAGGATCTGGGCGATGGTTTTCATGCCTGAGGCTTCCGGTAGACGAGATGTTCGAATTCAGCCACCGTGATTGGCCGCGAATAATGATAGCCCTGTGCGTATTCACAGCCGACGGATTTCAGCATTTCCACCTGTTCGGTAGTTTCAACACCTTCGGCCAGGGTTTTCAGCCGGAGTTGGTGGGCTATTGAAACGACACCCGCGATCAGCACACTGTTGTGCTGTGCTTCCCAGGTATCGATAAACCCCTTGTCGATTTTCAGGGTCGAGACCGGGAGTTGCAACAACTGTGTCAACGAGGAATAGCCGCTGCCGAAATCATCGAGCGACAGGATGAAGCCCGTGTCGGAAAGCTCGCGCATGACGCTCATCAGACGCTTGCCGTCCTCAAGAAAAGCGCTTTCGGTCAGTTCCAGTTCCAACAGTTTCAGCGGGATGTCGTGCTGGTGAATGATCGCCAGCATATCCTGCACCAGCGTTTCCTTGGCCAGATGCGCCCGTGACAGATTGACCGAAATCGGCAACGCCGCCTTGCCTTCGTCCAGCCAGCGGCGCAACAAGCTACACACCTTGGACAGCATGTAGTGATCCAGCCTGTCGATCTGACCGCTCTTTTCCAGCAGGGAAATGAAACGATTCGGCGCAATACGGCCGTATTGCGGATGATTCCAGCGCACCAGCGCCTCGGCGCCGACCCAGGCCCCGTCAGCAAGCCGCGCCTTCGGCTGCAACCAGACTTCCAGGTCTTCACGCAGCAAGGCATCGGGGAGGTCGTTTTGCAGTTGCTTGTCGATCAGGAGCGTATTTTCAATCCCGGCATCATAGAAGGTGCAGCGGTTGGCGTTGGTGCCATCCGGCTCCTTGGCCAGCCGCAAGGCGGAAAAGCTGCGACCAAGCACATCGTCTGAAAGGCATTCTGGCGGGCGCACTCCCGCAACACCGCAGGCTATTTGCAAGGAGAAATCGTCCGAAACGTGCGACATCTCCTCCATGATGCGCTCCAGGCGGAAAGTGGTCTCTTTGCTTTCCTTGAGATAAAGGGCGAAGGTGTCGTCACGAACCCGGCCAAGATACTCGTCATCCCCGATCAGCCGCTCCAGCAGGCGTGCCTGACGGATCAGCAATTGATCACCGTAATTCCGCCCGGCAATGGCATTGAGCTTGTTGAAATCCTTGGTGTCGATAATCGCCAGCATCATCGGAACCGGACTTTGCTGCGCTTCTTTTTTGAGTTTTTCCCAGTTGGGCAGGCCGGTCAGCTCGTCCATATAGGCCAGACGATAAATTTCCCGCTGGTTTTTCCGCTCGTTGGCACCCATGACCCAGAAGGAAAGCAGGAAGAGCGAAGCCAGAAACAGAAAACAGATGACGGAAAAAATCAGCACCCGGTCGGCAACGCGCGTGATGTTTTTCTCCGGAATCAGCGAGTTGCTGTACCAGCCGGGCATCTGCAACAAGGGCAGCGAGGCCATGAGATAGTCCGCACCCTGATAGACGAACTTTTCGACCCCCTTGCCTTTGTAATACAGCTTCTGGTTCAGTACGGCGAGTTGCTGCAGGTTATACGGGTTGTTCATCAGCTCGCGGGCAATCTGCTCGTTCTGCGCGCTCTCGCTCGTTGAAAAAAGCAGCGAGCGGAAGGTGTTGGCCGAGCAGAAGGTGAATCCACCTTCCCCGAAATAGCTGCTATCAAAGATATTGCGCAGCGCCTTTCCTTGCAGAATGCCGTAAACAGCCCCCCGGATATTGTTTTCGTGCATGACGGGGACGCTGATCAGGATGGTTTCCTCCGCTTGCGGCCCAATCTGGCCCAGGTAGGTCAGATTGACCTTGCCACGGAAAGTGTCGAGCAGCAGGGGAAGGTTTTCCTCGCCGATCCGGTCGCCGTAAAGATGCTCGCCGAGCACCGAAATGGCCCCCAGCTTCCGGTATTGGCGCAAGGATTCGTTCTGCTTGATGATCGCTCCCATGACCGCATCACGGTTGCCCGCACCCATGCTGGACGCCAGCATCTGCAAGCCGGCAAAACGGCCTTTGATTTTTTCCTCGAAAACCAGCCGGCTCTGCATGGCGATATTCATCAGCTCTTCGTCGATACCGCTGCGCAGCGTCTGATTCAGGGCATGGCTGAAAAGCGCCAGCCCGGAAAAAACCAGCAGGGAAACCAGGGCCATGGAAAACAGGGCCTGTTTCCTCTCGATCATTCTTTTCAGGAAAAACTGTGTCTTCAAGCGGACGCCTCAAACGTCAGGGAATTAGTCTTCCTTATTTTGTTGCTTTGCCAAAACCCGTCATTTGCCGGGCTTTGGTGCTCAGGGCCGACCTTTCCGGGCATGGTCAATGCCGTGCCCGGAAAGACTTCAAACTACGTTTTTCAAATGCGCCAGCAACTGGTGCGCCGCCGCACCGGGCGTCACGCTCCCGCATGCCACTTCGCGGGAAAGTTCCGGCAGGCTGGCATGAACCGCCGGATGGTTGCGGAACAACTGACGCAGACCGGATTCGATCATGCTCCACATCCACGCCAGCGCCTGCTTCTTGCGCTTTTCCTCGAATTCGCCACTGTTCATCATGGCGCTGCGGAATTTTTCGATCTCACCCCAGAATTCGTCCATCCCCTCCTTTTTCAACGCACTGACGCCAAGCACCGGCGGACGCCAGTTCGGCGACGTCGGGCGAACCAGATGCAGCGCCTGCTTCCATTGGGCACGTGCCACCGCCGAGGCCTTGGGGTCGATGTCGCTTTTGTTGATGGCCACCATGTCGGCGATTTCGACGATGCCTTTCTTGATCGCCTGCAAATCATCCCCGGCATTGGGCAACTGGATCAGCACGAACATGTCGACCATCCCGGCCACGGTGGTTTCACTCTGACCGACGCCAACAGTTTCAACCAGGATGACATCGTAGCCCGCGGCTTCGCAGGCAAGCATCGATTCGCGCGTCTTTTCGGCGACGCCACCGAGCGAACCGGCCGAAGGGCTGGGGCGAATGAAAGCGCCTTCGCACTGGCAGAGTTGCTCCATGCGTGTCTTGTCACCAAGGATCGAGCCACCGGAGACCGAGGACGACGGGTCGACCGCCAGCACGGCCAGCTTGTGGCCGTTTTCGATCAGCCAGACGCCCAGCGCTTCGATGAACGTGGATTTACCCGCGCCGGGAACACCGGAAATGCCGACCCGGATGGCACGCCCGGAATGCGGCAGCAGCTTGCGCAACACCTGCTGTGCCCGCTGTTGATGGTCTTCACGGGTCGATTCGATCAGGGTGATGGTTTTCGCCAGCGCGCGCCGCTGACCGGCCAGTACACCATCAACCAGTTGCTGATCAGCAGCGGAAAGTTCGGGACTGGGTAAAACAGACTTGGCTTCCATGGCAAATCTCTACGGTTTGATGAACTCGTCGATCATGAAAAAATCAGACCCCGGCAGTTCGCCGGGGTCTGATTACCACTTGCCCGGTCAGGCCTTGCAGGCTTTGCGGATTTCTTCCAGCACCTTGCGTGCCGAATCTTCGATCCGCGTACCGGGGCCGAAAACGGCCTTGGCACCGCCAGCAAACAGGGCGTCGTAGTCCTGCGCGGGGATGACGCCACCAGCAAAGACGATGATGTCTTCCGCGCCCTGCGCCTTGAGCGCCTGGATCAGTTGCGGCACCAGGGTCTTGTGGCCGGCCGCCAGCGAGGAGCAGCCGACGGCATGGACGTCGTTTTCGATCGCCAGACGGGCGGCTTCTTCCGGTGTCTGGAACAGCGGACCCACGTCGATATCGAAGCCGAGGTCGGCGTAAGCCGTGGCAACCACCTTGGCACCCCGGTCATGACCATCCTGACCAAGCTTGGCGATCATCACGCGCGGACGACGACCTTGCTCTGCTGCAAATTTTTCGATGTCGGCCTTGATCGATTCCCAGCTTTCCAGTCCTTCCACGACGCCTCCATAAACACCCGAAATGGTTTGGTTGTTGGCGCGGAAACGGCCAAACACCTTTTCCAGCGCATCCGAGACTTCGCCGATCGAGGCACGCAGACGCATGGCCTTGACGGTCAGATCGAGCAGATTGCCTTCGCCGCTTTCGGCACATTGGGTCAGCGCCGCCAGTGCAGCCTGAACCGCGGCGGAATCGCGCGTGGCGCGAATCTTCTTGAGGCTGGCGATTTGCTGTTCGCGCACGGCGTGGTTGTCGATGTCGAGAATCTCGATGTCGTCTTCCTTGTCGAGCTTGTATTTGTTGACCCCGACGATGACCTTCTTGCCGGAATCGATCTGCGCCTGCGTTTCTGCCGCGCAACGCTCGACCTGCATTTTTGCCCAACCGGATTCGACGGCCTTGGTCATGCCGCCCATCGCGTCGATTTCCTCGATGATCGCCCAGGCCTTGTCGGCCATGTCCTGCGTCAGCTTTTCCATCATGTAGGAGCCGGCCCAGGGATCGACCACCTTGCAGATCTGCGTTTCTTCCTGAATGATGATCTGCGTGTTCCGGGCGATGCGCGAAGAGAACGCCGAAGGCAGAGCGATGGCTTCGTCGAGCGCGTTGGTGTGTAGCGACTGGGTGCCGCCGAACACCGCCGACATCGCTTCGATGGTCGTGCGGATCACGTTGTTGTACGGGTCCTGCTCGGTCAGCGACCAGCCGGAGGTCTGGCTGTGCGTGCGCAGCATCATCGACTTCGGGCTCTTGGCGCCGAAGCCGCTCATGATGCGGTGCCACAGCAGGCGCGCGGCGCGCATCTTGGCGATTTCGAGGTAGAAGTTCATGCCCACCGCCCAGAAGAAGGA
>CAYMYD010000084.1:0-9632 GCA_964394535.1 uncultured Propionivibrio sp.
CCTGCATGCGAAAACTCCTCACCGTCATGAACGCCATGATCAAAAACAATACCCCCTGGCAATCAGATTTCGCTTGACTTGAAACACGGTTGCTCTCCCGCAAGCGGGCGAGGGGTGTGTCTGCAGGGAGGAGGGGTTCGGGGCAGGCGGAGGCGTTTTCAGAGCGGTTCGCGAACCGCCCCTACGGCGCAGGTGGCTACTTTCCCCTCTCCCGCCAGCGGGAGAGGGGTGGGGGAGAGGGCTGCAGCGCATCAGAAATCGCCCTGTGCCTCTGTGGTGGGTGTTGCATTTTTCGTGCTACCTGAGCCGCAATCGCTTATTTCTTCTTCGCCGCCATGATCGAGAGGATGGCGGCGATCAGCGCACAACCGGAAATCTGCATGATGGCGGCCGGTGTCCAGCCGAAGCTGCCCTTCAACGCGCCCAGCAGGTAACCGGCAAAGGCTGCCGGGATGTAGATCGCGGCAACGAAAAGGCCGGAGGCTTCCGAGGCTTTGGCGCGTTTCACCGACTTGATGATGCCCGCCGAAAGGTTGGAATACACCATGCCGCTGATCGCCGAGCCGAAGATGAACGAGAAGAACATGTGCATTTCGAGCGAACGACCCAGTTCGGTAAACAGCAAGCCGCCAGTAATCGCCGAGATGACCAGTGCAATGAACAGCAGTTTGCGGTAGTCGAAACGGTCGCCCAGCCAGCCGCCGAAGAGCGAGAGCAGCGCACCGAAGCCGTAGCAACTGATCGACAACGCCGCCTGCTTGGGCGCAAAGCCGAGCGCATCGCGCAGGAAGGTCGGGTACAGGCCCAGATAGCCGTAGATCGACAGTCCGGCAAAGGCGGTGGCAATTGCCAGAATGACCGGCGTTCTGGCCCAGATGCTGTCAGCGGCGTCGGATTCATCGACGACGACAGCGGTCTGTCCCTGCGACTTCACTTCGGAGAACCAGGGTTTGACGAAGAGCAGGATCAGGATGAAAGTCGGCACACCCAGCAATCCGAAAATGGTGAAGGGTGCTTGCCAGCCCATCGAGTTCAGGATCGCCGCACCGATGTTCGGCCCGAGAATTGCCCCGATGCCGAAGGTGAAATTCAGCGAACTGGCCGCAACACCCCGGTTGTTCAGGAAGTAGGTCGTGCCGATGGCCAGGATGGCGGTGAGTTGCATCGCTTCGCCCAGACCGGAGATGAAGCGGTAGGCCATCAGGTCGAACAGGCCAGTCGAATGCCCGGTGAGCCAGGTGGCGACCGAGAAGATCACCAGTCCCAGCAGCGAGACGTTCTTGCGCGACATTTTGGAGAGCAGCCAGCCGGTCGGAATACCAGCGACGCCCATGCCGAGCGTGAACAGGGTCGACGCCAGCCCGACCTGCGGCAGGGTCAGTTTCAGCGCCTCGCGCACGTCTTTGGCGAGCACCGAAAAAAGCTGACGGTCCATCGCATTGACGACGTAGGCAAGGAGCAGGAGCGAGAACATCGCCAGCGCCACCTTGGTGCTGTGTTCGCCGCTTTCTGCGGGTTTTACAGGGTTTTCCATTGAGACCTCCAGAGGGAGAATTTGCGCGGCTTAGCCCGCCTGATTGTTGAAGATGTCGAGAATCTCGGCACCGGTGCAGATATGCACGTCCTTGTGACGCAGGATGTGGTCATAGAGCGCTTCGAGATAGCCGATGCGGTGCGGTGCGCCGGTGAGATAGGGGTGAATGGTGATCGCCATCACGCGCGGAATCGTGGCGCCTTCCTGATAGAGGCGGTCGAAGTGGTCGCGGCCGCGGCGGAAGATTTCGTCGGAAGGCTGCAACTGGATTGCCGACATCACCACGTCATTGATTTCGACCGTGTAGGGAACGGAAACCAGCTTGCCGGTTTTGGTTTTGATGCGTACCGGCTGATCGTCGAGCACCCAGTCGGCGACGTATTCGATCCCGGCGGCAGCGAGCAGGTCGGCGGTGTCGTCAGTTTCGGTGATGCCGGGGCTTTCCCAGCCGCGCGGCGGCTTGCCGGTGAATTCGCGGATGGCATCAATGGTTTGCTGGATTGCCAGCGCCTGATCTTCGACCTTGTGCATCGGTTTCTGCACAAAACCGTGGCCCATGAAATCCCAGCCGGCGGCGCGTGCGGCTTCGCAGGCGGCGCGGTAAACCTCGATCGCCGAGCCATTGACGGCAAACGATGCCTTGATATTGCGTGCTTTCAGCACTTCGACAAAACGCCAGAAGCCGACGCGCATGCCGTATTCGTGCCAGGCCCAGTTGGGAACGTCCGGCAGCAGCGGTTGGCCCATTGGCGGCGGCAGCACGGTACGCGGCATCGGGCCGGTCGGCTGCCAGTTTTCAACGTTGACGATTGTCCACACGGCTACCCGGGCGTTGCCGGGCAGCTTGAACGGTGCACGGTTGACGATCGGTTCGTAGGGGACGCGCTGGCGCACACTCATGCCGATTTCATTCTGACTCATATTCAACTCTCCTTAATGTTGGTTTGGTGAAGAAGGCAGGCTAGAAAATTTCACATATTGAAACATTGGTAACGTGAAGTTACCGAAAATCAATCTAACTATGTGTTTTGTTACAGTCAAGCAGGGTGTATCATTGTTTCATTCAATGAAATAATTGTCGGAGAGGCATCATGGATTCATCGCCGGAAAGCAGCGGAACTCAGACCGTTTCCCGCGCCATCTCGATACTTCGAGCCATTGCCACCAAGCACAGCACGGGCTTGCGGCTCGTTGACATCGCCAGAATCACCGGGCTTTCCAGTCCGACGGTGCTCCGTATCCTGAACACCCTGATCAGCGAAGGCATGGTGAGTCGGCGCAAGGGCAGTCGCCACTACCTCCTCGGTGCCCTGGTTTTTGAACTGGGCCTGGCTGCCGCGCACAACTTCAACCTGCGCGAGATATGTCGCCCGGCCTTGCAGCGTCTGGCCGAACGTACCGGCGACACCTCCTTCCTGTTCGTGCGCAACGGCAACGACAGCGTCTGCCTGGACCGGGTGCAGGGGACTTTCCCCATCCAGACGCCGCTGGTGCCGATTGGCAGCAGGCAACCGCTGGGGGTTAACGCCGGGGGTCTGGCGCTGCTCTCAAGCCTGTCCGACAGCGACGCAAAAGCGGTCATCAACGATGTGGCGACTCGCCTCGATGCCTATAACAATTTCGACCGCAACGAGCTGCTGCGCCTGCGCGCACAGGCAAGAAAACAGGGCTACGCGCTGATCGGCAACAAGGCCGTGCCGGGCGTTACGGCCATCGGCCTGCCGATCTACAGCCGTAGCGGCGATGTTGCCATCGGCGCGGTCACCATCGCCACGACCAGCAGCCGGATGAATGAGAGCAGAATCACACAAATGCTCCCGCATCTGCGCGACACCGCCGAAGAGATTTCCGGGCTGTTGCAACAATAAGCCTTGTTATTCACCGTAAAGTCGCAAATAAATCAAATGCTTGCGGGCGTGCGTCTGGGCCTTTCCATTCACACGTCGGGCAATCCCATAAAAATTCGTAAGTTTTTGTTTCCTTTGCGATCTTTGTATCTTTGCGCCTTTGCGGCGAGTTTTTTAAGATAAACTCCCACTTTTCGACGAGATTCCGACAAGCGATGCGCCTGTTCCGCCTGATAAAAATTCTTCGTGTTGTCCGCCGTTTCGGCATCGACGCGATGATCCTCGAATACGAAACCAGCGGACGTCTGGCCTTGTTGCTGCGGCTGACCCGCTGGCGGCGACGCTTCGACGAGCCACCGGCAGCGCGTCTGCGGCAGGCGCTGGAATCGCTCGGGCCGATCTTCGTCAAGTTCGGGCAGGTACTGTCGACCCGCCGCGACCTCCTGCCGCTTGAGCTGGCCGACGAACTGGCAAAACTGCAGGATCAGGTGCCGCCCTTCCCGACCGCACAGGTACATACCCAGATCAAGGCCGCCTATGGCCGTCCGGCCAGCGAGGTGTTCGCCGAATTCGACGAAACGCCCGTCGCCAGCGCCTCGATCGCGCAGGTGCACTTCGCCCGACTGCACCCGGAAGACGGCGGGCACGAGGTTGCGGTCAAGATCCTGCGCCCGGAGATGGAGCAGGTCATCGCCCACGATCTGGCATTGCTCGAAACCCTTGCCAGCCTGCTGGACAATCTCTGGAGCGGAAGCAAGCGCTTCAAGCCGCGTGAAGTGGTCGCCGAATTCGCCAAATACCTGCGTGACGAACTGGATCTCGTCCGTGAGGCCGCCAACTGTTCGCAACTGCGGCGCAACTTCGCCCGTTCGCCCCTGCTGCTGGTGCCCGAAGTGTATTGGGACTTGTGCACCACCTCGGTCATGGTCATGGAGCGCATGCACGGCCTGCCGATCAGCCAGCGGCAGGCGCTGATTGATGCCGGGGTTGATCTTTCCGAACTGTCCCGCGCCGGGGTTGAAATCTTCTTCACGCAGGTTTTGCGCGACGGTTTCTTCCACGCCGACATGCACCCCGGTAACATTTTTGTGGCCATTGACGAAACGCATCGTGGCAAATACATCGCGCTGGATTTCGGCATCGTCGGCACCCTGAGCGACAGCGACAAGAACTATCTGGCGCAGAATCTGCTGGCCTTCTTTCAGCGCGATTACCGGCGGGTTGCCAGCGGACACATCGAGGCTGGCTGGGCACCACCGGATACCCGCGTGGACGATTTCGAGGCGGCGATCCGTGCCGTTTGCGAACCGATTTTCGACCGCCCCCTGCGCGAGATTTCCTTTGGTCGCGTCCTGCTGCGCCTTTTCCAAGTATCACGCCGTTTCAAGGTTGAAGTCCAGCCACAACTGCTGATGTTGCAAAAGACCCTGCTCAACGTCGAGGGACTGGGCCGCGAACTCGACCCGAATCTGGATCTGTGGACTACCGCCAAACCTTTTCTCGAACGCTGGATGCACGAACAACTCGGCTGGCGCGCCATTCTCGACAGCCTGAAGCAGGAAGCCCCGAACTGGCCGCACACCCTGCCCCAACTGCCACGCCTCGTGCATCAGGCGCTGACCCACGCGCAGGAAAAATCCGCCGACCTCAGCCCGCTGATCGCCCGCCTCGATGCCACACAACGCCGCCAGAATATGCTGCTGGCGGCGATTGTGGCCTTGCTGGCCGCGCTGCTGGCAATGGCCTTTTTTAAGTGAAAGGTGAAAGGTGGAAAACCCAGCCGATAATGAGACGCTGATTTATTCCCCTCGCCCGCTTGCGGGAGAGGGGTTAGGGGAGAGGGTTTCGTTTTTCTAATTAAAAAATCTTGGAAAATCAACCGTTTCCCCCTCTCCCCCGCCCCTCTCCCGCAAGCGGGCGAGGGGAGAAAAACAGAGGTGTTGATTAAATCAGCGCTTCCATAACGGTCGCGCCGGAATTGGTTTTGCCTTCCAAAGCGCAAAGCGCCTGATATTTCACGTTTCACAACTGCCCCTCATGCTGAACGCTCCTCAACGCGAAGCCATCCGCTATCTTGATGGCCCCCTGCTGGTGCTGGCCGGTGCCGGTTCGGGCAAGACGCGGGTGATTACGCAGAAGATCGCCTATCTCATCAACGACTGCGGCCTGAATCCTTCGACCATCGCCGCGATCACCTTCACCAACAAGGCCGCGCGCGAAATGCAGGAGCGCGTCAGCGCGCTGCTCAAGGAGAAACCGGCCGGCCTCACCATCTCCACCTTCCATTCGCTGGGCGTGCGCATCCTGCGCGAAGAAGCGAAGGTTTTGGGTTACAAGCCACGGTTTTCGATTTTCGACGCCAGTGACTGCTTCAGCATTTTTGCCGACCTCTCCGGCAGCGTCGACAAAGCGACGATCCGCCGTCTGCAAGCGCTGATTTCCCACTGGAAAAACGCCCTGATCTCACCCGATCAGGCGCGCCAGGCGGCGCAGAACGAGACCGAAAAACTCGCCGCACTGGCCTACGCCAGCTACGCGGCCACGCTGAAAGCCTATCAGGCCGTCGATTTCGACGATCTCATCGCGCTGCCGGTGGAACTGTTCTCCCAGCATCCGGCAGTCCTCGAAAAGTGGCAGAACCGCCTGCGTTACCTGCTGGTCGATGAATATCAGGACACCAACGCCTGCCAGTACCAGCTCCTGAAACTGCTCGCCGGAGCGCGTGCCGCCTTTACCGCCGTGGGCGACGACGACCAGGCGATTTACGGCTGGCGTGGTGCCGACATCGAGAACCTGCGCGGCCTGCCGCGCGATTACCCGAATCTGAAGCTCATCAAGCTCGAACAGAATTACCGCTCGACGCTGAGCATCCTCAAGGCCGCCAACGCGCTGATCTCGCACAACCCCAAACTCTTCGAAAAAAAACTGTGGTCCGAATTCGGCCAGGGCGACCCGATCCGCGTCACCGAATACAAGGACAACGAAAGGGAAGCCGAAGAAGTGGTGATGAAATTGCAGGCACACCGCTTCGAGCATCGCGCCAGCTTTTCCGACTACGCCATCCTCTACCGTGGCAATTTCCAGGCACGGGCGCTGGAACAGCATCTGCGCGACCAACGCATCCCCTACCTGCTTTCCGGTGGACAATCGTTCTTCGACAAGACCGAAATCAAGGACATCACCGCCTATCTGCGTCTTCTGGCCAACAGCGACGACGATCCGGCCTTCATCCGTGCCGTGACCACCCCCCGGCGCGGGGTCGGCTGCGCCACGCTCGAAGCGCTGGGCAACTACGCCGGACAGCGCCAGCAATCCCTGTTTGCCGCAGCGTTTGAAGAAGGCTTCGCGCATCAGGTCCAGCCCCGGCAACTCGCGCCGCTCATGGAGTTCTGTCAGTTCATCCAGCGCTTTGAGTCCCGCGCCGGACGCGAGGCTGTGCAGACGGTGATGGATGACCTGCTCGCCGCCATCGGCTACGAGCGCTGGCTTTATGATGACGGCGACAAACGCGCTGCCGTGGCCCGCTGGGAAAACGTGCAGGAGTTGGTCAAATGGCTGGTGGGCAGAAGCGAGGCGGACGGCAAGACGCTGATCGAACTGACCCAGACCATCGCCCTCATCAACCTGCTCGACAAACAGGCCGACGGCAGCCAGCCCGATCAGGTGCAACTCTCCACGCTGCACGCGGCCAAGGGGCTGGAGTTCAAGCATGTTTTCCTGATCGGCGTCGAGGAAGGCGTCCTGCCGCACCGCGAATCGATGGAACCGGCCAAGCTTGAGGAAGAACGGCGTCTCATGTACGTCGGCATCACCCGCGCGCAGCGTTCGCTGCACATCAGCTACTGCACCCGACGCAAGCAGGGCAAAGAGTTTTTCCCCAGTGAAGCCTCACGTTTCATCGCCGAAATGGGAACGGAGGATTTGCGCTTCTCCGGCGGCAAACGCGACACGATCCCCGACAAAGCCAGCAGCAGCGCCCGACTGGCGGCGATGAAGGCGATGCTGGCGGGGAAGCGGTAGGCGAGAGGGTAGTGTCTGCAGGGAGGTGGGGTTCGGCGCAGGCGGCTGCTTTCCCATCTCCCGCTTGCGGAAGAGGGGCGGGGGAGAGGGCTGCAGCGTATCAGAAATCACCCTGTGTCTTGTTTCGTAGGGCGGGCACCTGTGCCCGCCGCCAAGGTGGCAGAAGGGCCTGCCCTACGCACTCCAGCGTAACACCAGCAGCGTCAGGTCATCGGTGGCTTCGGTGTCGCCGGTGTGGCTGGCAACGTCGCTGCGTACTTGCCGCATCACTTCCTGCGGTGGGCAGCCGGGAGGCAGGGCGCGTAGCACCTGGGTCAGGCGTTCGCTACCGTAGGCTTGCCCCTTGGCGTCAAAGGCTTCGGTGATGCCGTCGGTGACCAGACAAAGCGTGTCGCCAGGCGACAATTGCAGGGTTTGCGCGGTGTAGTGATGATCGTCAAGCACGCACAGCGGCGGGCCACCGGCTTCCGGCGGGCAGGTGATCTGCGTTACCGTGCCATCCGCGGCCAGCCGCCACGGCCCGTCGTGGCCGGCATTGACCAGCGCCAGTTCGCCGCGCTCAACGTCAAGTACGCCAAACAGCAGGGTGACAAAGAGGAATTCGGCGTTTTCCCACGCCAGTTCGCGGTTGGCTGCGCTGACCACGGCGCCTGCTCCTTCATCCATGCGCAGGGCGATGCTGCGCGCCAGCGTCCGTGTCGTTGCCATGAACAGGCTGGCCGGAACCCCCTTGCCGGAAACGTCACCGATGATGAAGCACAAGCGCCGTTCGTCGAGCATGAAGAAGTCGTAGAGATCACCGCCGACATCGCGCGCTGGTTCGAGCAGGGCGGCCAGACTGAAACGTTTTTCGTCTGCAAAAAGCTTTTTGGCATCGGGAAGCGAGCCCAACTGGATACGCCGGGCGGCGGCCAGTTCGCCAGCGACACGCGCTTCGTTCTCGCGCAGGCGCTGGCGGTCAGCCTCGATGCGCCGCGTCTGCTGGTCGATCTCGATCAGCGCGCTGGACACCAGACTGCCGAGAACGCTGGAGAGGCCGATAAAGGTCGAGGCCGAATCGAACATCAGGCCACGGGTGTAGAACAGCAGGTAGCCGACCGAGACGATCAGCACGTTGAGTCCGATCACCCACCATGAGGCGGCACGCGGTGTTTTTTGCAGCGCGGCGGCAACCCGGCCATCGGTGCGCGGAATAGCCCAGATCATGACACTGCCGACCACCAGCAGCAGCGCCGTTTCCAGCCATTTGAGCCACCACGGGCGCAGGATGAAACGCCCGTCAAACAGGCTTTCCATGAGCTGCGCCTGAATTTCAACGCCGGGCACCAATTCGCCGAGTGGTGTGCTACGCATGTCCGATAGCCCCGACCCGGTCAGGCCGAGCAAGACCAGTTTGCCGTTCAGTCGTTCCGGGTCGAAATTACCCGAGAGAACATCGGCCGCCGACAGGTAGCGCGCCGCACTGGTCTGGCTGCGCGCGAAATGCAGCCAGACATCACCGTTCTCCTGCACCGGAACCCGCAGATCGGCGACCTGTACGGCTTCGATACCAAGCTGGCCGACTTCGACCTCGACCGCCGAAGAACCGCTGGCAACACGCAGCATCTCCATTGCCAGCCCGGGCACCGGCTGCTGGTTAACGGCCAGCACCAGCGGCACACGGCGCACCACGCCACCATCCAGCCGCGAGACGGTGAGCAGCGCCTGCCCGTGTGCAGCGGCCTGCAATTCGGGCAGGCTGGCCAGCACATAAGGGTAATTGCGCAGCCAGGGCAAGGGATCCTCACCCTGTATCGCCAGCGGTGTCACGCGCAGGCCGCTCGTCGTGCTATGGCTGGGAAAGTCGAATCCGGCCGCGCCGAGGACGCTGGGTGTCCGACGCAGGGCGGCGGCCAGATGTGTTTCATGGTTCGGCAACCGGGCCAGTGCACGGGCCAGTGTCGCCTGTTCACGTGGCAGGTTGGCAGCCACACGCGCCGGTGAAGTCTGATCGGCTTCGGGCATGAACATGTCCAGACCGACCACCGCCGGGCCAGCTTGCCCAATCGCATCCAGCAGCGCCGCCAGACGGTTGCGCGGCCACGGCCACTGACCGATCTCTGCGAGACTTTTTTCGTCGATGGCGACGACGGTGACCGGCTGCGATTTCGGCTGGCGCGGAAAGGTACGCTGGTAGCCGTCAAAGAGCAGTTGGCGGCCGGTCTTGAACGGACGGGCGACCATGTCGGCCA
>CAYMYD010000085.1:0-9605 GCA_964394535.1 uncultured Propionivibrio sp.
CGCATAGGCGCGTGATGGCGTTTTCCACGGCTTCCTGCACTTTCGGATAAAAGCTGCGGATCGTGCCACGCAGGACGGCGGTATCGGGGATGGCATTGAGCGCTTCGCCGCCATGAATCTGCGTCACGCTGACCACCGCCGCATCACAGGGATGCAGCTTGCGCGACACCACGGTTTGCAAGGCCAGCACCAGTTGGCTGCAGGCCACCAGGCTGTCGGTTCCCTGATGCGGCATCGCCGCGTGGCAGCCGTGGCCGCGCACGGTGATTTCAAAACAACTGGTGCCGGCCATCACCGGGCCGGGCATGATCGCCATTTCCCCGGCCGGAATTCCCGGCCAGTTGTGCAGTCCGAAAACGGCGTCCATCGGGAACTGCTGGAACAGCCCTTGTTCAATCATCCGCAAGGCGCCGCCTCCGGCCTCCTCGGCGGGCTGGAAGATGAAATGAACCGTGCCGTCGAAATTCAGCCTCGCCCGGTTTTCGCTGAGGTAGCGGGCGGCACCGAGCAGCATCGCGGTATGCCCGTCGTGGCCGCAGGCGTGCATCCGGCCGGGGTGGACGGAACAGTGAGCAAAATCATTTTTTTCCACGATCGGCAGCGCATCCATGTCGGCGCGCAGGCCGATGGCGCGCGGGCTGCTGCCCTTGCGCAAAGTGCCGACAACGCCGGTTCCGGCCAGGCCACGGTGCACTTCCAGCCCATAGGCGGACAACTCACGCGCTACAAGATCCGCCGTTCGTTGTTCCATGAAGGCCAGTTCCGGGTGGGCATGCAGCTCACGCCGGATAGCTTCGATATCGGAAACGAAGGGAATGTCGTCACGCCTCATGTTTGCTCCTGTTGGACAAGGAGTCTGTAGTGTAGCTTATGGACAGAGGTTGAAGGGAGGTGTTCCCCTGAACGGCAAAAACCCCTTGCTGCGCCCATTCCTCTCCCTGCCTCTGCTATGCTTCCGCCCATGCGCATCGTGATCATCAGCGGGCTGTCCGGCTCGGGTAAATCCATCGCTCTCAACATGCTTGAGGACGCGGCCTACTATTGTGTCGACAACCTGCCCTCGCCCCTGCTGAAACCGCTGGTCGACCAGCTGGCCGCCGAGGGTTACGACAAGGTGGCGGCAGCGATTGACATTCGGGGCGGCGAGAGCATCGCCACGCTGCCGCAGCAGCTTGCCGTGCTGCGCGAGGAAAAGCACGATCTGCAATTCCTCTTCCTCGACGCCAAGACGGAAACCCTGCTCAAACGCTATTCGGAAACCCGGCGGCGTCATCCGCTAGCCAAGGCCTCGCAAACGCTGAGCGAGGCCATTGCCGAGGAGCGAAGCCGCCTCGCCGGGCTGGCCGCGCTGGGTCACCACATCGACACCAGCGAACTCAAGCCGAATGCCCTGCGCGAATGGTTGCGCCAGTTCATCGCCGGGGAAGTGGATCGTCGCCTGACCCTGCTGATTCAATCCTTCGGCTTCAAGCACGGTGTTCCGCTGGATGGTGAACTGGTATTCGATGTGCGTTGTCTGCCCAATCCGCACTATGAAGCGGCGCTGCGCCCGCTGACCGGCCGTGACCCGGCGGTGATCGCCTTTCTCGAAAACGAGCCGGAAGTGCTGCGCATGCGCGACGACATCGCCCGTTTTGTCGATAGCTGGCTGCCCTGCTTCATCCGTGACAATCGCAACTACCTGACGGTCGGCATTGGCTGTACCGGCGGCCAGCATCGTTCGGTCTATCTGGCCGAATGGCTGGGGCGTTATTTCCACGAAAAGGCCGACGCCGGGGTGCGGGTGCTCATCCGGCACCGGGAGCTTTCCCCCGGCAAATCCTGATGCGAGGCTGGCTGGCCCTGCTGCGACCCGGCGACTGGCTGCTTGTGCTGGTGGCCCTGCTCGTTTGTGTGCTGTCCTTTCCGCTCGCCTGGCGCGGTGGTGCGGCGGAAAAGGCGGTGATCCGGCGCGGTGGCGAACTGTTTGCCGAGCTGCCCTTGTCGCGCAACCGGCGTATCGAAGTGCCCGGCCCGCTGGGTACAACGACGATCACCATTGACCGGCAGCGCGCCCGCGTGCTCAGCGATCCCGGCGTGCATCAGTACTGTGTGCGTCAGGGCTGGCTGGCACGCCCCGGAGAAATCGCCATCTGTGCGCCGAATCAGGTCAGCCTGCAGATCAAGGGCCGGAGTGAACCCTATGACTCGCTCAGTTATTGAGGTGAAGTACCGTGAAAGGTGAAACGTGAAAGGTGAAATGTGGAGAACCGTGCCGGTGGCGGTCGATCCCGGATTGGTTTTGCCCTTTTCAAAGCGCGAAGCGCCTGATATTTCACGTTTCATCTTTCACTTTTCACCTTTCGCCGCGCATCATGAAACTTAGCCTGAGCACCACGCCGGAAGACCACCGTATTGCCCGACTGGCGGCGGCGGCGATTGGCCTGTCGCTGATTGACGCGGCGATTCCCATGCCGCTGCCGGGGATCAAGCCGGGGCTGGCCAACATTGTCACGCTGATTGTGCTGGCGCGTTACGGCTGGGCTGCGGCGGCCTGGGTCAGCGGCCTGCGCGTGATCGCGGGCGGCTTGCTGCTCGGTCAGCTTTTTTCGCCGGGTTTTTTCCTCAGTCTGGCCGGGGCGCTGTCGAGTCTCGGCATTCTCGCGCTGGCCGTGCGTCTGCCTGTCCGCTTCTTTGGCCCGGTAAGCTGGAGCCTGCTGGCTGCTTTTGCGCACCTCGCCGGACAATTGCTGCTCGCCCGGCTGTGGCTGATTCCTCACGATGGCCTGTTTTATCTGCTGCCTTTCTTTGCCGTGGCAGCGCTGGTGTCCGGGTTGGTCAACGGCCTGATCGCTGCGCGGATGCTGCGCTGATTTTCAAGCGGCTTTTTCCCGCTTACCCGGGATCAGCAGCCAGACAATGGCCAGTACCTGACAGACCAGCACGACGATAAAGGCGTTGCGGTGCGCGATGCTGTTGCCGAGTCCTTGTGCACGCTGCCAGTCGATCAGCAGGCCGATCCCCCACTGGAAGGCGAAGGCACCGACAAAGCTCGTCAGGTTGTACGTGGTATTGACCCGGCCCGAGAGCGATGCCGGAAATCCGGTGGAGAGTACCGCGTAGGAGAGGGTGCCGAAACTGGAAAAGGAGCCGTAAACGATCCACAGCAGATAGTGCTGCGAACTTGCCTCGGTGATGATCAGCAAGAGGGTGAGCGAGGCGATCGACAGCCCGCCCGCCAGCAGCATCATCGGGCTGATGCCGCGCCGGGCCAGTCCGCCTGAAACCAGGCCGATCAGCGCGTAGGCGACGATCATGGCCATGCTCATGGCTGCCAGGTGATCAGCCGCCTCGGCACGCGAATAGCCGTTGACCTGCATCAGCCAGGCGCTCGACCACAGGCTCTGGATCGCCATGAAGCCGCCGATGAGAAACAGGCCGGTCGGGGCGATGCGCCAGAAATGGCGGCTGCGCAGCACCTGGCGGATACCTGCCCACTGGGCGGAAAGCGGTTCCGGACGGGTTGTCGACGGTTTTTCCGGGACACCGAAAAACTGCCAGGCGGCGATCAGGACGGTCATACCGCCCAGCAAAAAAAAGATTTGCCGCCAGCTTGCCACCTGGAGGGCGGCTTCCAGAGGGGCAGTCGAGAAAAGCGCGCCGAGTGTGCCGAAAGTCATGATCCAGCCGGTCAGCGAGGGCATTTTCTCCGGCGGGAACCACTGCGAGAAGGCTTTGAAGGAAGCCATCAGGCAGGCCGAAACGCCCAGCCCGATCAGGCCCCGGCCAATGGCCAGCCCGGTGATCGAATGGCTGGTGGCAAAGACGGCGGCCCCGGTGGCAGCGAACAGCAGCAGTCCGGCGTTGACCCGGCGTGCGCCGAAACGGTCGAGCAGCATCCCCAGCGGCAACTGGGCCGCGCCGAATGCAATGAAATAGGCGCTGGTCAGCAGGCCGAGCTGGGCCGCGCCGAGTGAAAGCTCCGCTCCCAGAATCGGCCCGACAACAGCGTTGATCGTGCGGAACAGGTAGGAGAGAAAGTAGGCGCTTGCAAAGGGCAGGAAAAGCCGGTACCAGGACATGAAGGAGTCTCGCTTCTTGGCGCACAACCAGACGCAATTGTCCGGGTTTCGTGAAGGGCTGCATTTTACTGTGAAAAATGGCGCGCTGAGACGATTCGAACGTCCGATCCTTGGTTGGTGCAGATTCCCGTTGACACATCCTCCCTCGATCCAGCATCACCGTAAATTCTTTGGAGAAAAACAGGGGCCGGGTTGTCGTTCGTTCTGGTCAGACGGTCTTAAACTGCGCCATATTTTCGCGCAGGACTGGCGCGGTTCTGGAAACTGCGCCACAATTGCGCCATTATCATCACGAACTGCGCCAAGGCGACGATGTCTTCGACGATAGACTTACTTAAGAGCATTCAGACTTCCGGGAGCGGATTGACGCTGGCTGAACTCCTGACCAGACACCCTGATATTGCCAGGCGCACGGCACAGCGCCAAATCGCCAAGCTGATCGAGAGCGGCCAGGTGAACGCTCAGGGTGAAGGTAGGGCACGACGCTATTTTGGCGCTGTTACCCAAATTGACGTTGCTATGTCGGCACCCGGGTCAGACAACAACTTCCCCTTTTTTATTCCCCTGTCTGCCGACAGCCAGGACATCCTTGCTTATGTCAGCCAGGCGCTGGAGGCGCGCAAGCCGGTGGGTTATCAGCATGAGTTTCTGGAGACCTACCACCCCAATGTCACTTGGTATTTGTCCGAACCGCTGCGCCGCCAACTACACAAGATGGGGAGAACCGCCGACCTTGATGAATCGGCGGGTACCTATAGCCGTGCCATCCTGAATCGGCTGCTGATTGACCTTTCATGGGCGTCGAGCCACCTGGAGGGCAATACTTACACCCGGCTCGATACGCGTGAGCTCATCGAATACGGCAGGGCTGCACCGGGCAAGGACGCCATCGAAACCCAGATGATTCTGAATCACAAGACGGCGATCGAATTCCTGGTCGAAAACATCGACAGTGTCGAGTTCAACCGCTATACCTTGATGAACCTGCATAGCGCCCTGGCAGAAAACCTGCTGCCCAATCCGGCGGATGAAGGCCGCATTCGCCAGCACGCCGTCGAGATCGGAAAAAGCGTCTATCGCCCACTGTCCACACCACAGCAAATCGAATCCGCGCTGGACACCCTGCTGGGCAAGGCCAACGAGATTCGCGATCCATTCGAGCAGTCCTTCTTCATGATGGTGCACTTGCCCTACCTGCAGCCTTTTGCCGACATCAACAAGCGCACCTGTCGATTGGCCGCGAATCTGCCGCTATTCCGCGCCAACCTGTGTCCGCTGACCTTTCTGGATGTGCCGGAGCACGCTTACAGTCGCGCCACCCTTGGCGTTTATGAAATGACCCGCGTGGAACTGCTGCGCGACCTTTACGTCTGGGCCTACGAACGTTCGACACAGGAATATCTGGCGATCAAGCAAGATATTGCCGAGCCTGATCCCCTTCGCCTGGCTTGGCGAGACTTCATCAAACAGACCCTCCATGAACTCATTACCCAGCCGGAACTTGATCCGCTCTCTGCGATTCAAGGTGCCGTGGCAGATCAAATTCCAGAGGAGCAGCAGAGCGCTGTGCAGGCGCTGATCGTCGACGAGTTGCGGCGGATGCACGAGGGGGTGCTGGCGCGCTATGGCTTGCGACCGTCCGAGTACGCCGCATGGAAGGAGAGGCACGGGTATTAAACCGTTTCTGTTCTGCAGGGTTAAACGCCCACAGATTCAGGCGTACTTGCCGAGCCAGTAGAATTTTGTTTGATCAATCATTATTTCTCCGTCCCGGCGATTCCCCTGAACTGCCATTGTCGATAACTTTTAGCTCCCTCGAATTCCTTGAAGGCTTCAGGGAATCCGGAAATCTTGACCGGCTGATCGTCCGACGTGCTGACCACGCCGACAATGCGCCCTTGCTCGCGGAGCAGTTCCCAATGGCTCTCGGGTCGCATCGGGTCACGGTAGAGGCGGCGCAGATGCCGTACCGGCATCGGGAAACGCGGGTCCAGCAGGAGATCTTCCAGCCGTTCGGGAAACAGCCTCTGCCCTCCGGCTTCCGTGCGGCCCGCTTCCTGCGGGCAGAAAATGTCCGCGCAGCGATGTCAAAATATCCTGATGACCTCAAAACATTCACGGAACTGTGGATGAATGCCTACCACCCCGATTCACCCCTGCTGTTCGACAGCCCCGCTGCGGCCACGAAATTTGTCAAGGCCGCCCGGGCGATCGGGTTTGATGAAACCGCTTTTGAGCAAAGCCGCCCGACCGATCTGTCGGCCACCTCCCCGCTAGCGCAGGTATTGCCCTGGCAGACGCTACCGCCAAAAACGCGGCTACCATTCCGGCAGGACAAGATGCCGATACGGCGGCGCACCCGGATTGCCGTGGGACTTGACCGTAAAGCCTCACCGATTCCCCACAGCGGAACCTTGAACCGGATTGCTTTTGTGCTGGCGGTGTGGGTTCGGCTCGGCAGCCAGGAAACACCGACTGCCAGCGGGCTTTGACAGCTTGCGGCTTTGCCTGGAAGGAAGCGCAATCAACAAGACGCGTCCCTGTTTTTTTGAGGAACTGGTTGCACGCGAACTATCAGAGCCCCTGAGTATTGCGTTTTGCCTTGACCGATTCAATGTCAATCACTACGATTGAAATCGATTTGATTTCAAGAGGAGGTGAAACATGACAGCAACCAAGGTACTGACCGCGCACGTGCCGCTTCCGCTGGCCAACAAGGTGGATCAGATGGCTTCACGGCTTGATCGTTCGCGTGGTTGGATCATGAAGCAGGCGCTTTCCGCCTGGATCGCTCAGGAAGACGAGCGCGACCGATTGACTCAGGAAGCGTTGGCTGACGTGGACGCTGGTCACGTCATTGATCACCAGTCCGTGCAAGCCTGGGCGGAGAGCCTGAGCACCGATCAGGCGTTGTCGGCGCCGCTCTCATGGAGTTGAAGTGGACCAGCAAAGCGCTTTCCGATTTGACGCGCTTGTATGAATTCCTGTCTCCGGTCAACAAGCTCGCCGCTGCGCGGACGGTGCAGGCGCTGACCAGGGCGCCGATCGTTCTGCTGAGCAACCCTCGCATCGGTGAGCAACTTTTCCAGTTTGAGCCGCGTGAGGTACGGCGAATTCTGGTTGGAGCGTACGAGATCCGCTATGAACTTCAGGACTCGATCATCTACATACTGCGACTGTGGCATACCCGTGAGGAGCGCTGAAATGGCGTTATCTCTATCGGAGACACATTGCAGGATTCAGGTTGTTTCAAAGCTTGCGCAAAGCAGGCGATTCGCTCGTGATGACGGTGCTTAAGGCGTTCATCGAGCAGAACGGTCTGAGTGAAGGCTCTCAGGTAAAGCTTCATCTCACCGGCAGAAAGATGAGCGTGGAATCCCTGGCCCGCCCGCGTTACGAACTGGCCAAGCTGATGGCCACAATGCCGCAGTGACTGCCACGTGTCGAAGGCTGGGATGACATGCGCCCGGTCGGACTGGAGAACGGCTGATGGTGTATCCGCTACACCGTCACGCATGGTCAGGGTGTAGCTGCCCAGTTCGTTGCCACCGACTTTCGGCATATGCTTGAGGTAGCCAGTTGTTCATTGATCGTATCCAGCCCGGCACGAAGGATCTCAAGGCGTCTGTCAAGGCTGACTGATACGCCACGTCCCTGCTAAGGAAATGGCCGACAAAAAATCAAGGCACCAAAGGGACGGAAGAGAAACCAGGCGCAAGTAACTCAACAAAAACCGGGTTGGTGACATTTGGCTGGGATGAGCCGGGGTTGTAGGTCATCCCTTTGATGCGAATCTTCCTGAAACTCTGACCATCGACCAGATGGCGAAGCTTGTCAATTTCCATATCATCAATGCCGATAGAATACCTGATGCCATTGTCCGTGCGGCAAAATAAGAGCCGTTTTTCAAAATCAAAGCCGGTTAATATCACTGTTTCATCGAGTTGGATTTCAGAAGTCAGGGTATTCGTTGAAGGGGGATGCTTTCGTAACTTGATTGTATTATGCTTTAACAAATCGGAATTTTTATCATCGATAGAACTACAAACTGTAATTTCTCGCGGTAATTTGTGAGATCGGGTCATGAAGACATTGGCCGCTTCAACAAGGGCGTTAGAGACTTCACTCTCAGAGACATTGCTGTCAGTTATAAACAAGTCTTGCCCGAAAGTCGGTTTGTTGTTTTCCTCAATAGCCTTCAAAATAAACTCATTAAATTCGCGGATAAAGTCTGCGTGATCCTGAAAAAAATCTTGCGATTCCAGAAAGTTTCGCGAGATGCTCAAACTGACCGCAGCCTCACCGCAATTTATCATTTCGGTAATCGACTTGCCGAGCCTATTTTCAGATATTTTTTGCTGATGGCAAAAGATAGAAACAACTTTGTCGAGAGTTTCTGCTATTAGTTTGAGCTGGATGCAACTATTGCTGACAGGACCAACCAGCCAGTCCCCTTGGGCGCGGAGATCATTTTTTGACAGAAGTGTGCAAACCGTCACCGACATTTTATTTTCAGCAAAGCCGGAAAATTTATGGTCATCGACAAACATTTTTATTAAGTCCTGGAGAAAGTTGAGGATTAAATTTTTGCCTCGGTTTCTTGCCAAAGCAAGCGGGAAATGCGAACAAAAATGGGGGGTTGTGCGGAGAAATGGAAGAGCAAATCAAAATTTTCTGAAAATTTCGGGCAAAGGTTGGAAGTTTCCTGACTCAAAGTGCAGCCCCTCTGATGCCTACGTGCGGGATTTTTGAGCATCGTTTGCTGTCCGAGGCCACCCGGGAAACGGAGAAAACGTCATCTTGTCGGCCCGATTTCTCCCCAAGGTTTGATGACCCGTCATCAAAAATCTCAGGCCGGCGAAAACAAAAACATCCCCTTTGGTTCGCAGGAAAAATTTGCGAACATCACGGTCTTGAACTGCGCAAAAGTTATTTGCCTCCGGAAGCGCGCCTGGCACGACAACTGAATTTGCAGCACGCATATGTCAGCTATGCCGCCATAGTGATCAGGCGAGCACTGGAGTGTTATGACTTACGTCTCGTAAAAGGAAAGTTTGTATTCAGTTAGGCAGGATGGAATTTCGAACTGAAGCATGCTGAACATGATTGGGTTGTAAGCCGCAGAGACGACGAAGCGAGCGATCTACTTGTAATCGGTTGGCCAATCCAATTGTGGTATCTATTCACAGTACAGCCTTGGCAATAAAGGCGTTCGCCAGCCAACTCCGCTCATGCGACGGACGGCTCTGGCCGCTCCACGAGGACGGTACAAATTCTTCCAGCCGAACCCATTACAACGTATGAATCAGTTTCTCCAGATTCGCCGTCAGACCTCGCAGTTCGCTTTCCAAAGCAGAAATCAGTTCGTGCTGCATAACATGCTGACGTGATTGCTAAGCCTGATTAATCTGCGCTTCGATCTGTGAAATGGTCTCTAATCGTCCGTTGAAAAGCAGATCAAGCACCCAGGCAACCCAAAAAACCTTCTCGACATTTTGAGCGGTGTGCCCAGTCGATTCGCAGTGGCCAGAAACAGTTCACGTC
>CAYMYD010000086.1:0-9596 GCA_964394535.1 uncultured Propionivibrio sp.
GGGAAGGGTAAAACCGTCTGTCGGCAATGGTTCTGCGGAAACAAACAGCGTTTTTGCCAGGCGCAGGCCAAAAAGCAGACCAGGCGCACCCTTCTCCCTTCCCTCTTCCCCCTTCACTGGCAAGCGCATGGCATTCATGCGATTGCCCTGCTCATCACCGGTTCTCCATTATTGGTGATTAAAAACATCTGGCATAATGCCCGCCTCGACTGATCGTTCATCGCCATCGATCCCGCAAGGAATTTGCATGCTGTCCGCGAAGCTGCTCAAGACCCGAATCACGCTGCTGACCCTGGGGGTCGTGCTGCTCGGATTCTGGGCACTGGCCTTGCACACCACGGTGTTTCTGCGCGAGGACATGGAGCGTCTGACCGGCGAGCAGCAGGCCACGGCGACGGCACTGATTGCCTCCCGCATTGACAGCGAAGTCTGGGAACGTATTTCCGCCCTGGAGCAGATCGCCCACGACATCGGCGTGTATCGCCCGAACGATACGGCGCGAATCCGGGAAATCATCCGGCAAGATGCCGACCGTGACAGACTGTTCAATGCCTCGCTGCTCTTCGTCCGCCGGGACGGGGTGATCGAGGTGGAAGATGCACTTTCCCTGGCTAACCACGATGAGCCGTTGCCGGGGCAGGAACTGCTTGCCCAGGTGATCGAACATGGCCGTTTACAGGTCGGTGAAATTCATATCTGCCGGGATTCAGGCCTGCCCGTCTTTGGCATTGCTGTCCCTATCCACAACCGACAGGGGCAGATCGCCGGCGTACTGATCGGGCGTGTCCGGCTGGGGCCGGGCAGCTTCATTGAGCGGATCATGCAGGGCTTCGAAGGGTCGAGAAACAAATACCTGCTCATTGCACCGCAATCGAGAATGGTTTTTTCTGCCAGCGAGCGTGGCCGGATTGGTGAAAAACTCCCGGCACCAGGAATCGATGCGGAATTTGACAAGCTGCTGAAAAGCCAGGAAAAAACGGCAGAGCGACTTTTCCATGAAAACCAGGAACAACTGGTTTCAGCACGGGAAGTGGCGCTGATCGGCTGGCAGGTGATCGCCATGCAACCGGTCAAGGAAGCACTGGCACCCTTCTTTGGCATGCGCCAGCAACTGCTGTTCAACACCCTGCTGGTCACCGTACTGCTGGCTGCCCTGTTGTGGTGGTTGCTGCGGCACCAGTTGCAACCGCTGGCACAGACTTCGCGGACACTGGCGGCGATGACCGCGCAGCAGCAATCCCTGCATCCCCTGCCGGTGATCCGTCAGGACGAAATCGGCATGCTGATCGGCAGCTTCAACCGGCTGATGGAAATGCTCGGCCATCGCGAAAACGAGCTGCGCGAAAGCGAGACCAGATACCGGATGCTGTTCGACGAGATGCTCGATGCCTATGCCCTGTTCGAGGTCATCACCAATCAGGATGGCAAGCCCGGCGATTTCCGCTTTCTTTCCGTCAATGCCAGGCTGGTCGACATGATCGGCAAGGAAAACGACAAGGCGTTCACGGGGCTTTGTATCGGCGAGGTGTTTCCCGAAGCGCAGGACAACTGGCTTGCCACCCTGTCCCAGGTGGCACTTAGCGGGAATCCGGTTTCGTTCGAGTTATACACACAGCACACCGGCAGGTATTACGAGGTCAAGGTTTTCTGTCCGATCTCCGGCCAGGTAGCCTGCATTTTCGCCGACATCAGCGATCACAAACAGGCCGAAGTCGCCCTGCGCCGGAGCGAAGAAAACTTCCGTAACTTCTTTGAAAAAAATTCGACCGTGATGTTACAGGTCGACCCGGTCGGTGGTTGCATCATCGAAGCCAATGCCGCGGCGGCGGCTTACTACGGCTACCCCGAACACACCCTGAAGGGAATGTCGCTCAGCGAAATCAACGACATGACCGCAGAACGGATCGAAGTGGAAGGCATGCGTGCGCTGACGGAAGAGGGAGATGCCTACCTGCTGGCGCATCGTCTGGCTTCCGGTGAGGTGCGCGATGTCGAGGTACACCTGAGCCCGATCGAAAGTGGTGGGCGAACCCTGCTCTTTTGCATCGTGCATGACGTGACGGCGCGCCTCAAGGCCGAGGGTGAACTCGTCACCCTGGCGCAGATCGACATGCTGACCGGCCTGCCCAACCGACGGCATTTCCTTGAAAATGCCGAACGCGAACTATCCCGGACACTCCGCTACGGGGGTGGACTGTCCGTGCTGATGATGGATATCGATCACTTCAAGAAGGTGAATGATACTTACGGGCATCACGCCGGCGACCTGGTGCTGCAAGCCGTTGGCCGGCTTTTCAGCGAAGCACTGCGCGACGCCGATTTCGTCGGACGCATGGGCGGCGAGGAGTTTGCCGTCATCCTGCCGCAAACGGGAGCCCCGGCAGCGCTGGAAGTCGCCGAACGTCTGCGCCACCGCATCGAAATGGCAAGAATCCCGAGGCCGGAAGGCAAACCGCTGCAAGTCACCCTGTCGCTCGGCCTGACGACCCTGGACGGTGCTGACAGCATCAACATCGACACCCTGATCAGCCAGGCCGACAGCGCACTCTATGAGGCCAAGCGCAACGGTCGAAACCGCGTGTGCGTGTTCGGCGGCGAGGCGTAGGCGCGTCAGGCGCTATTCGTGCAGCAGGTGTGAATACTGGCAGCCCTGGGTTGCCAGGCGCACGCGATACAGTGAAGTTGTCGCCGTAATGAACAACTCGTCCTGCGCAGGGCCACCAAAAGTGCAGTTGGAAACGCGCTCCGGAACGCCAATTTTTCCTATCCGCTGTCCGTCGCCAGCAAGTACGAGAATGCCGTCTTCACAGCTACAAAAAATGTTGCCGCACTGATCGACGCGGAAGCCATCGGGAATACCCGGTTCGATCTGCGCCAGAACACGTGGATTCGATAGCCGCCTTCCCTCGATCACATCGTAAACCAGCAGATGCCGCCTGCCCTGAAGCGGAAAATCGACGATCGACATATCGGCAACGTACAGACGGGATTCGTCGGGCGAGAAAGCCAGTCCGTTGGGACGCTGCACATCCGTAGCCACTGCGGTGATTTCACCGGTTTCCGGGTCGAAACGGTAGACATAGCAGCCGATGATCTGGCTCTCGGATTTGAACCCTTCCGCATCGCCGACGATGCCGTAAGGCGGGTCGGAAAACCAGAGGCTGCCGTCCGACTTCACGACCACATCGTTAGGCGAATTCAGGCGCTTGCCATCGAAACGGTCGACCAGAATACGCGCCACACCGTCGCTATCGGTACGACTGACCCCGCGCCGTCCGTGCTCGCAGGAAATCAGCCGACCCTGCCGGTCCAGCGTGTTGCCGTTGGCGTAGTTAGCCTGCTCTCGAAAAATCGTGATCTTTCCGTCACGGTTCCAGCGATACATCCGGTTGGCCTTGACGTCACTGAACACGACCGCATCTTCTCCTGGCAGCCATACCGGGCCCTCTGCCCAGCGGGCGGGCGAAGCCAGGCACTCCAGCCTGCTGTCGGCACGCAGCAGGGTATTGAATCGTTGATCGTAAGCTTCGAATTTCATGGCTTGTCGTTCCAAACGACCGTGAGCACGATTTTTTCGTGCTCACGGTTTGTGACCTCAAATGCCGTCATGGCAATCTGGCTTATTGTACGCCCCAGATTTTCTTGTACTGGCTCTGGTAGCCGTTTTGCGGGTCATACACGTTCTTGTCGCCGCCGTCGAAGGCGACGTTTTCCTTGGTCACCAGGTGGGCCCCCGTGACGTAGCCTGACGGGGCAACCTTGGCAAAGGCGCGGTTGAATTCGTCGAGCAGTTGCCAGCCGTGCAGCTTGAGCGGTTCGGGAACCGTTGCCGTCTGGTGATCCCCGGCGCGGATGCGCTGGTAGGCGCTGACCGAGCCGTCACCGGCGGAAATGTTGAACGGGGCCGCGTCGCCCTTCTTGCCAGCGGTCTTGAGCGATGAACCCATGAAGTCGAAGTAGAGGTCGTTGATCGCCAGGCCGTACTCAAAGTCATCCTTGTATTTCTGCAGCAGGCTGAACGTCATTTGCGGCATGCGGTTCGAGGTGTCGGCAAGCGGCGTGTCGATGAATTCGACCACCTTGCAACCCGAGCATTTCTCGATCACCGCCTTCATTGCGTTGGCCTTGTCCAGGGCGATCTGATAGAGCGAGTCAGTGAAAATCAGCACCTTGGCCTTGCCGTCGGATTTGGCGACGGCATACATCGCCGCCGTGCGCGCCACTTCATTGGAATCCGAAGTGACGTTGTAGAAAATGTCGTACTCGGGCAGGGGGCCGGGTTGCGGCATGGCGTGCCAGCCCACCAGAACGATGCCGTTGCTGCTTGCTTTCTTCAGGGCGTTCTTGGCGACATTGGGATTCCAGCCGCCGACGACGATGCCGTTGGGTTTCTTGGCGATGGCCTGGTTCAGCGCGGCCAGTTGATCCTTGACCGAACCCTTGCCGTCTAGCGTGTCAAGTTTCCAGCCTGCGGCCTTGACGGCTTCTTCCAGCCCTTCCTTGACGCCCAGTACGCCGCCGTTGGTCATGTCGGAGGCGATATAGACGATTGTTTTTCCCTTCTGGAGTTTCGGCCCGCTGGTCGGGCCATCCCAGGTCTTGGCCGGAGCCGTCGCCTTGGCGACGACCGCCTTGGCTTCATCAACATAGGCGTCGGCCCAAGCCAGGTGGCTCATGCAGAAGGCGGCACTGATGGCGGTCAGAACGAATTTCACGGGATGTTTCATTGTCGTATCTCCTGTCTCTGGTTAGTTAAAGGACTACCTTGCCCCGCCCTTTTCCAGGGACGGGGGTTGTGCTCAGGGAGTGGGCGCCGCGACCGTTTTTGCCGTCGCACGCTGCACTGTTTTTTGATTGGCCAGCCGCCGACGCTGGGCGAAACCCGCAAAGGTGATGGAAAGCAGCAGGGTGGCCCCGTTGAACAGGGGTTCCACCCAGAAGGCGCCGCCAAACTGCTGGATACCGGCGATGCCGATCGCCAGCACGCAGATGCCGACCAGGGTTCCCCAGACGTTCACGCGGCCCGGCCGAATCGTGGTGCTGCCGAGGAAGGCACCGACCAGTGCCGGGAGGAGAAAATCCATGCCGACGCTGGCCTGGCCGACGCCCTGCTCGGCCGCCACCAGCACCCCGGTGGCGCCGGTGATGACGCTGGAGGCCATGAAACTGCCGATGATGTAGCGTCGTACCGGGATGCCGTTGAGCGTCGCTGCCGTCGGATTGCCGCCGGTGGCGTACATGCAGCGTCCCAGCGGCGTATGTTCGGTAATCAGCCACAGGACAATCGTCAGGATCAGCACATAGGCAGCAGCGACGGGGATGCCGAAAATTTCAAAGTGGTGCACCAGCGAAAAGCTTTCCGGCAGATCACCGACGATCTGCCGCCCGCCCGAGTGCCAGAGCGCGATGGCATAGAGCACGGTGCCGGAGCCGAGCGTGGCCACGAAGCTGTCGATGTCTGCCAGGGCCACGAGGATGCCGTTGAACAGGCCGAAGAGCGCAGCGAGAACGATGACCACGACCACGGCCATCGGCCAGGACAATTTGTAGGTGACTTGCAGCGAGATGGCCAGAATGTGCCAGAGCACGATGCCGAAACCGACATTGAGGTCGATCTTGCCGACGATCATGGTGATCGTGGCGGCCAGGGCAAGGAGGGCAATTTTGGACTTGCTGGCGACAATCGCCTGTACCGTCAGCAGGGAGGCGAAGGAGGGCGTCGCCACGGAAAAGACGATGACCAGAAAAATCGCCATGATCAGCAGTCCGTAGCGGGTACCGATCTGACTGATCCAGGGCCCCAGTCCGTTGCGCTCAATGCTGACGTTTTCTTCCAGAGCGGTGGAACGTACGCTTGTTTGTGCCATTTGAAACCTTCCTTGAGGCGGGTAGTCAGGCGGTTGCCAGGGGATTGATGTCGGACGAGGCTTTTCCCGGGACTTCGTCCGCACAGGCCAGATGCAGCAGGTTGGCAAAGGTGACCTGCTCGTTGAGAAGTTCGCCGCTGACCCGGCCGCGGTTGAAAACCAGCGCACGGTTGCAGATATGGGCGATTTCTTCGAAATCCGTGGAGATCACCAGGACGGCGACGCCGCGCTCCAGCGCCTGGTTGAGCAGGGCGTAGATTTCGGCGCGCGCGCCGACATCCACCCCGGCCGTCGGGTCTTCCAGCACCAGCACCGGGGTTTCGATGTTCATCCAGCGGGCGATGACCACTTTCTGCTGATTGCCACCGGAGAGGGCACTGACCGGCACCTCGGTGTGGCGTGGCCGGATGTCGAAGGTCTCGGCCTGGCGGAGTGCAGCCGGTACCTCTTCGCTGGCCAGATACGGTGCCAGCAGGGCCTTGCCGATGTTGAACGGGTTGATGAACAGGTTTTCCCGCACCGACATGGTCGGAACGACACTTTCCCCCAAGCGGTCGCCGGCAACGAGGGAAATCCCGGCGGCGATGGCCTGCATCGGGCTGGAAACGTTCAGGGCCGACCCGAGCAGTTCGACACGACCGGCATCGACGGTACGCATGCCGAACAAGGCCCGGCCGATTTCTTCCTGACCGGCACCGCGCAGACCGGCCAGCGCGACCATTTCACCGCGATGCAGCCGGAACGTCACCGGCCCGGTATCGCCGATCCGCACGCCGTCGAGAGAGAGCACCGGCGCGGGTGCGGACGGCAGGGGCAGGCGCATGTCGGAACGCTTTTCCTCTCCGACGATCAGATGCACCAGGTCGCGCATCGTGTATTGCGCGGTAGCGCCGCCGGCAATATGGAAGCCATCGCGCATCACGCAGATTTCGTCGGCGATTTCGATGACTTCGTCCAGACGGTGTGTCACGTAGATCATGCCGACCTGTTTCGTGCGCAGCTTGTTGAGCACTTCAAAGAGGTGGTGAACGTCGTCGGCGGGCAACGAGGCTGTCGGTTCGTCCAGCACCAGCACCTCGGCCTCGACGGCGACGGCGCGGGCAATCGCCAGCAGCGCCTTTTCGGTGCGTGAAAGTTCGAAGACCCGCGCATCCGGATCCAGATCAATCCCCACCTCACGCAAGGCCGTTTGTGCCCGGGAGCGCACCGCCTTCCAGTCCACCAGTCCGAAACGGCGCGGAAAGCCCATGGTGAACGCCATGTTTTCGGCCACCGTCATCCAGTCAATCAGGCCAAGATCCTGATGGATGAAGGCAATCGGCTGTTCAAAACCGGTGCGCAGGGCGGCGGCCGAGGCAATCTCCCGGTCATGAAAGAGAATTCGCCCACCATCCCCTTTGTAAACACCGGCCAGGATTTTGATCAGCGTCGATTTGCCAGCCCCGTTTTCACCGAGCAGGGCGAGAATCTTCCCCGGCTTCACCTCGATGCTCACCTGATTGACCACCGTGGCATTGCCAAAGCGCTTGACGATGTTTTCCATCTTCAGCAGGCTTGAATCCGTCATGGCTGTTGCCTCGGGTAATTGTTACAGCGCCTTGATCCGGGCCCAGACCGAATCGTCGACAGGGATGCCATTGGCCTGGTTCTCGGCCCTGATCGCGCTGAACTCGTGACCCGGCAGGCGGATGGCCACCTCCGGATCGGAGCGTTTGGCGCTCAGCACGTAATCGCAAATCCGCGCAATCTTGGCCTCCCGCGTCTTGCCCGGGATCAGGCGATCCACTTCAATTGCCATGAAAATCTGGGAGACACCATATTCATCGTCCATGTCTTCCGTCACGGAAACGACCGACTCGCCATTGGCCAGCAGGGTGGCGATCATGTCCAGAACGATGGACATGCCGGAACCTTTCCAGTAACCCATGGGCAGGATACGCCGATTCTTCTCGATGGTGCCGGGATCGCGGGTCAAGCGGCCGGCATCGTCAAAACCGCCGTCGACGGGCAACTGGCGTCCGGCCAGGCGATTCACTTCCAGCATCCCGTAGGAGAACATCGACATCGACATGTCGATCATGGTAATCGGCTGGGTTGGCACGGCGATGATGAAAGGATTGGTGCCGATACGACATTCACTGGCGCCCCAAGGCGGCATCACGGCGATCGAGTTGCTCCAGCAGATGCCGACGTAACCCTTTTCGGCGGCCTGCGTGCCATAGCTGCCGCCACGCATCCAGTGGGTGGCGTTGCGTAGTGCCACCAGGCCCAGGCCGTGTTCGTCAGCAAGCTCCATCGCCCGGCTCATCATGCGCTGGGCGGTCACGTTGCCGATGGCCCGGTGTGCATCCCATTGCTCGATGGCCCCCAGCGACAGCATCCGTTCCGGCACGGCCTCCGGGAGGACATGCCCGGCCCGGAGTTGCTGGATAAAGCGCGGGAAGCGGTTCACCCCGTGCGAATACACCCCGGACTGCGTGGTGTCGGCAAAAAGCTTCGCGCATTCTTCGGCCAGCGCCTCTTTGACGTGACAAGCGAGCAATACACGCAGGAACTCTTTTTTCAGATCGTCGTAACTCAGGCGCATCGCCCGTCCCCTGTTTGTTTTCGTTCCAATATACAGAATTGCATTCCGTATGTAAGAATGTATAGACTATGGCAATTCGCTGTCAACTACTATTTTCAGGGCTTGCCCTTGCTGGCCCAGTCTTCCAAAACACGTCAGAAAGTGATCGAATGCGCGTTTTCATTACCGATGGTGACATGACACTCCCTGTTGAAACGAACGGCCCCTCCGGAACGCAGAGTTTGTTGCGCGGGCTTCAGTTGCTCGAACTGCTCAGCAACTTCCCGAACGGCTGTCCACTGGCGACGCTGGCGGCCGAGGCGGGCATGGGTAAAAGCACCACGCACCGCCTGTTGCAGGGGCTGCAATGCGCCGGTTTTGTCACACCGGCCCCGACGCCAGGCAGTTACCGCCTGACGACCAAATGCGTTGCCATTGGCCAGAAGGCCTTGTCGTCGCTCAACGTGATTCACATTTCTGCGAAACACCTTGAGGCACTGAATCTGGAAACGCGGGAGACGGTAAATCTCTCGACGCTGGAAAATGACGGTGCGATCATGATCTACAAGCTTGAACCGACGCACGGCATGATTCGCACCCGGGCCTATATCGGCCAGCATGTTTCGTTGTACTGCTCGGCGATGGGCAAAATCTTTCTGGCTTTCTGCTACGCCGGTCAGGTGGCCGACTACTGGGCGACGCACAGTGATGAAATCACCACCTGGACAGCGCATACCATCACCCGCCTGCCGGCGATGGAAAAGGAGATTCAGGAAATTCTGCAGTCCGGTTACGCTGTCGACCGTGAAGAAAAGGAGCTGGGTATCTGCTGCGTGGCTGCGCCGATTTTCGACGTCACCGGCCAGGTGAAGCACTCCGTATCCGTCTCCCTGACCAGCGCCAAACTGAAGCAGTTCGGTGAAAAGGCGCTGGCCGAACAGGTGATGGCAAGCGCCCGCGATATCTCACGCGAACTGGGCGGAAACCGGGACGATTCACGTTAACTTTCATGCAGCGACTGTCAGCACCCCGAACGATGAAAAATCCGCAGGTTTGGTTGGGCGGATAAGCGCAGCGTCATCCGCCGGTCCAAGTTCTCGAATCCAACCCCTGTCTTGCGCCTTCGGCGGTTGATAACAACCGGTGGATGGCGCTTCGCTTAT
>CAYMYD010000087.1:0-4420 GCA_964394535.1 uncultured Propionivibrio sp.
GTTGATCGCGTGTTCTGCATCGGCGGCGCACAGGCGGTCGGGGCGCTGGCTTACGGGACGCAAACCGTGCCGCAGGTCGACAAGATCGTTGGCCCCGGTAACGCCTATGTTGCCGCAGCCAAGCGGCGCGTGTTTGGCGTGGTCGGCATCGACATGGTCGCCGGCCCCTCGGAAATCCTCATCATCGCGGACGGCCGCACACCGCCGGAATGGGTGGCGATGGATCTCTTTTCGCAGGCCGAACACGATGAACTGGCGCAATCCATCCTGCTCTGCCCGGATGCCGACTACATCGACCGGGTTGCGGCGGCCATCGACTCCCTGCTGCCGACCATGCCCCGCGCCGGGGTGATCCGTGCGGCGCTGGAAAATCGCGGCGCACTGATCGAAGTGGCTGACCTCGACGAGGCCTGCACCATTGCCAACCGCATTGCGCCGGAACACCTTGAGCTCTCGCTGGCCGATGCCGAAGCGTGGGTGGACAAAATCCGCCATGCGGGAGCCATCTTCATCGGCCCCTACACCTCGGAAGCGCTTGGCGACTACTGCGCCGGACCGAACCACGTCTTGCCGACTTCCGGCAGCGCCCGTTTTTCCTCGCCGCTGGGTGTTTACGATTTCCAGAAGCGGAGCAGTCTGATCCGCGTCTCGAAAACTGCCGCGCAGACGTTGGGCAAGGCGGCCTCGGTGCTGGCGCGTGGCGAAGGGCTGCCTGCCCATGCGGCATCAGCGGAATACCGCCTGGATTGATCATGGCCTCCATCCTGATCCTTTACTCGACCACCGACGGCCATACCCGGCATATCTGCCAGCACATTCAGCAGCGTCTTGAAGCCGCCGGGCATTGCGTCACCCTGGCATCGATCATCAACGAGGTGCCGGAAAAGCTGGATGCTTTCGACAAGATCGTCATTGGCGCGCGAATTCGCTATGGGCTGCACCAGCGACAGGTTTTTGACTTTGTGCGTGAACACCAGGCCTTGCTGGACAGCCGCCCGAATGCCTTCTTCTCGGTCAACATTGTCGCCCGCAAGCCGGAAAAAAACCGCCCGGAAACCAACCCCTACCTGCGCAAGTTCCTGCAGCGCACGTCGTGGAAACCCAAACGGCTGGCGGTCTTTGCCGGCCGTCTGGATTATCCGGCCTGCCGTTTCTATGACCGCTGGGCGATCCAGTTCATCATGTGGATGACCAAGGGGCCGACCGACCCGTCCACCGTCGTCGAATTCACCGACTGGCAGGCAGTTGATCGCTTCGCGCAGGAAATCAGCGTGATGTAAATCTTCGTGATTGACGTTGCCGGATCGCGCGCGGATACTGACATTGCTGTCGCCGCTTTCCCCACAACGTCTTTCCGGAGGCTCCCATGAAACATGGTTCCATGCGTCTGCTTGTCGCCAGTCTGGCGCTTTGCGCCGTTTCGCTGTCCCAGGCCCAGGATTATCCCAGCAAGCCAATCACCATCATTGTTCCCTTTGCGGCCGGCGGGCCGTCGGATACGGTCGCCCGCCTGACTGCCCAGACCATGGGAAATGTGCTCAAGTCGCAGATGATCGTTGAAAACGTCGGCGGGGCGGGCGGCACCATCGGCGCGGCGCGGCTGACCCAGGCCAAGCCGGACGGTTACACGCTCTTTATCCACCATATCGGCCACGCCACGGCACCGGCGCTTTATCGCAAGCTCGGCTACGATTCGATCAAGGATTTCGAGCCGATCGGTCTGGTCAATGACGGTGCCATGGCGGTCGTCGCGCGCAAGGACTTCCCCGCCGCCAACCTCAAGGAAATGATCGCCTACCTCAAGGCCAACAAGGAAAAGATCAACATGGCCAATGCCGGCGTCGGCTCCGCCTCGCACCTGTGCGGGATGCTGTTCCAGACGGCACTGGCGACCGACTTCATCACCGTTCCCTACAAGGGAACCGGCCCGGCGATGAATGACCTGCTCGGCGGTCAGGTCGATTTCATGTGCGACCAGACGACCAACAACGCCAGCCAGATCAAGGCCGGCAAGGTCAAGGCCTACGCCATCACGACGGCGCAGCGGGTTCCGGCGCTCCCCGATCTGCCAACCATGAGCGAAGCCGGGATGCCGGACTTCACCGTCACCATCTGGCATGCCATGTACGCCCCCAAGGGAACGCCAAAACCGGTCATCGACAAGCTTTCCAAGGCCTTGCAGGAAGCCCTGAAGGACGCCAATCTCAAACAGCGCTTTGCTGATCTCGGCTCCGAACCGGTCGCCCAGGAGCGCGCCACACCGGAAGCCCTGCGCGCCCATCTCAAGGCGGAAATCGACAAATGGGGGCCGATCATCAAGAAGGCCGGGGTTTTTGCTGATTGACGATTCACCAAAAGGGGAAAAGACAAGGGGTTTTGTGGTTTACTACGCCCTTGGCTTTTCCCCCGCTTTTTTCCTCTCCTTCCCTTCAAGCACGGAGGTTGTTTTGAATCCGGTAGCACGTAATGCCAAAGATTTCTGGACCGGACTGGTCTATGTCCTGATCGGTAGCGCCGCCTTTTACCTGAGCCGGGATTACGGCATGGGAACGGCGGTCAAAATGGGTCCCGCCTATTTCCCGACCGTCCTGAGTTGCCTCCTGATCCTGATCGGCAGCATTTCGATCATCCGCTCGTTCGTCAAGGACGGCAGCCCGATCGGTACGGTCGCCGTGAAAGGCCTGGCACTGGTTACCCTGTCGATCGTCCTCTTTGGTGTGCTGGCCCGCACTGCCGGCATGGCGATTGCCCTGCCGGTAATGATCCTGGTCGGTGCCTACGGCAGCACCCGTTTCAAATGGCGCTACGCGATTCCGCTGGCGTTCGGCATCACCCTCTTCTGCATTCTGATCTTCCGCGTCGGCCTGGGCGTGCCGCTGCCGATTTTCGGTTCGTGGTTTGATTAAACCCCAAACTCCCGGTTGCGCATCGTGAGCAGGCGCCAAAGCGCTCCCGCTGCAGCGCTTTTCCTCCTCACTCATCTCTCATTACTCCTCACCGCATAAACCATGGAACTCCTGACCAATCTCGGAATCGGCCTGTCGACGGCGATGTCGCCGATGAATCTGCTCTACTGTCTGGCCGGCGTCTTTCTCGGCACGCTGATCGGCGTCCTGCCTGGCCTGGGCCCGACAGCAACCATCGCCATGCTGCTGCCGGTCACCTTCACCCTGCCGCCGGTTTCCGCATTGATCATGCTGGCCGGTATCTACTATGGTTCGCAGTACGGCGGTTCGACCACGTCGATTCTGGTCAATGTGCCGGGCGAGGCGGCCTCCGTGGTCACCGCCCTCGACGGCTACCAGATGGCGCGCAAGGGACGCGCCGGGGTGGCGTTGGCGACGGCGGCCATCGGCTCCTTCTTTGCCGGAACCGTGGCGACGGTGATCCTTGCCCTGTTTGCCCCGCCGCTTGCTGAGATCGCGCTCAAGTTCGGACCGGCGGAGTTCTTCTCGCTGATGGTGCTGGGCCTCCTTGCCTCGCTGGTTCTGGCGCGCGGCTCGCTGCTGCACGCGGTCGGCATGGTCGTGCTCGGTCTGCTGCTGGGCCTGGTCGGTGCCGATGTCAATACCGGCACACAACGCTTTACCTTCGACGTGCCGCAACTGGCCGACGGCATCGGCTTTGTCACCGTCGCCATGGGCATGTTCGGTCTCGCCGAAATCGTGCGTAATCTGGAAAACGAGGAGGACCGTTCGCTGCTGGTCAGCAAGATCACCAGCCTGATGCCAACCAAAGAGGACTGGAAGCGCATGGTCGCGCCGATCCTGCGCGGCACGGCGATTGGCTCGGTGCTTGGCATCCTGCCGGGTAGCGGCTCGATTCTCGGTTCCTTTGCCGCCTACGCCGTTGAAAAGAAAGTTTCACCGAATTCGGCAGAATTCGGCAGCGGTGCGATTGAAGGCGTCGCCGCCCCTGAATCGGCCAATAACGCCGGTGCGCAGACTTCGTTCATCCCGATGCTGACACTGGGCATCCCCTCAAACCCGGTGATGGCGCTGATGATCGGCGCGATGATCATCCAGGGCATTCAGCCCGGCCCCTCGGTGATCACCGAACAACCGGCGCTCTTCTGGGGCATCATCGTTTCCATGTGGATCGGCAATTTCTTCCTGATCGTGCTCAACCTGCCGATGATCGGCATGTGGGTACGCCTGGTCAGCGTGCCCTACCAATACCTGTTCCCGGCGATTCTGGTGTTCTGCGGCATTGGGGTTTTCAGCCTGAACAATGCGGAGTTCGACGTTCATCTGATGGCGATCTTCGGCGTCCTCGGCTATATCTTCGTCAAACTCGACTGCGAACCGGCGCCCATGCTGCTGGCCTTCATCCTCGGCCCGATGATGGAAGAATACCTGCGCCGCGCCCTGCTGCTCTCGCGCGGCGACCCGATGGTCTTCATCACCCGCCCGATCAGCGC
>CAYMYD010000087.1:4520-9460 GCA_964394535.1 uncultured Propionivibrio sp.
TTGATCGGTTTTTCGCGCACGTTCTTGTCGAATTCCTTGAGGATGCGCAACACGGTTCGCGGGCCGTTTTCCGGCATTTCGCCCTGCGGCGTGAACATGCTTTTTCCGGCTTCCAGCGCCTTGACGTACATTTCCTTGTTTCCCATGTAATACGCTTCCGGCATCAGGTCGGCGATTTCGCGGGCGCTGTGGCGGTCAATCCAGCGCAGTGTCCTGACAAAAGCGGTCACGATTTTCTGCACTTTCTCCGGGTGTTTGCTGACCCAGGCCGAGGGCATGTAAAGACAGGCTCCCGGATAGACGCCGCCCAGCACCGCTTCAGTATTGCCTGGTGTGCGCAAATCCACCAGCACCTCCGCTGCCTCCAGCGCCAAGAGGCGTGAAATGGTTGGTTCAGTGGTCATGCCGGCACTGATCCGACCCAGCGTCATCGCCGAGATGAAACTGTCTCCGGCACCGACCGGTATCACCGAAAACTCGCCACTTTTGACGCTTGCCGCAGCGGTCAGGTATTGCACCAGGAAATGCGTTGCCGAGCCCAGTCCGGTCACGCCCAGCGTCTTGCCGCGGAAATCGGCCGGGGATTTGATCTGCCCGGCCTCTTCTTTGGCGACCAGCAAGACTTCGCCCGGGGCCTGGGAGAACTGCACCACCGACTGCACCAGTTTGCCCCGTGCCTGCAGGTTGATGGTGCGGTCATAGAAACCGATCACGCCGTGCGCAACCCCTGACAGCATTTCCCGTTCGGCACTGCTCCCCGCCGACGTGCTGAGCAACTCGATTTCCAGCCCGGTTTCCTTCAGATAGCCCAGGCGTTCGGCCAGCATGGCCGGCAGATAAATCTGCTTTTCAATGCCGCCAACCATGATCGTGATCTTTTCCGAGGCCAGCCCGGACGGACCGGACAACAGCAGGAATATCAGGGTCATCAGTCGAACTACCGTGTTCATCGCATTTCCATAAAAATCATGAGATGGCAACAAATTCTATATCCACTTGCAGACCGTTTCCGCTAGCCGGTGTTTGCAGTGAAACCCGGGCCCCCAGCGCCGTACAGATTTCCTTGACAATCGCCAGCCCCAAGCCGGAATTGCCAGCGCTGCTGCGGTCAATACGGAAGAATCGTTCAAACGCCTTTTCCTGTAAAGCCTGCGGAATGCCGACGCCGTCATCAACGATGCGAAACAGCGCCCGATCCCCCTGACGACGCAGCGTGATGGTGATCATGCCCGGTTTTCCCATGTGCTGGATGGCATTGTCGATCAGGTTGGAAAAGACTTCCTGTAACAGATGAACAGGGGCCAGCAGTTGGATGCTCGTGTCGAATTCGTCCACGCCCAGATCGATTTGCCGTTGCTGCGCCAGCGGTGCCAGGTTTTCGATGACTTCGGTGACCAGTTCGGACAGACAAACCATCTCGTGACGGTTCTGGTTCTGCCGGGCCTGATCGGCGGAGGCCAGCACCAGAAACTGATTGACCAGCTTGCCGCAATCGCCCAGCGTCTTGTAGATGGCGTCGAGAAGATCGTGCTGGAGTTTGTCACCGGCCTCGTTGCGCTTACCAAAATTGATCTGCGAGGTCATGATCGCAAAGGAGGTACGCAGGTGGTGCGCGGTATTGGAGACGAATTTCTCATAAGCGGACAGGGTTTGTCCGAGCCGTTCTGCGTAATCGTTGAGCGCGTGGACAACGGGTTCCAGTTCGGAAGGCGCGGCATCAAGCTCAAGCCGGTTCAGCGAACCCGGTTCACGTTGCGACAGGGTCTGGCCAAACGCCATCAGCGGTTTCAGCGTCCAGCGCAGGGCAAAAATCATCGAGGTCAGCGTAATCAGCAGCAGGAGCAGGTGACTGCGGATCGTGGTCAGCACCAGACTGTCACGGAATTCGGCGTGGCCGCGCAGTGTCTGTGCTACCTGTGTGACAGCGTACTCGCCGGAGGAGGAATGGGTCAGCAGGTGGGCAAAAACGATGACCCGTACCGGCTCACCATCGATCTGCGCCAGATAGAAGTCGTCTTCCTCGATTTGTATCGACCCGGCGTAGGGCGAAATCTCGTCGCCACCGGAAATCAGCTTGCCATCGCTGGTATGCACGGCATAGTAGATGCGATCCCGGTAAACGCTCTTGAACAGTTCGAAGGCCGCAGGCGGGACGTTGAGTTCGTAGTCGCCGTCGATGAACACCAGTTGCTGCGAAATCATCTTCGCCGAGCCGTGTAGCAACTGCTGTTGCACGGAGGTGGCAATCTTCTCCGAATCGTTGTAGACCACCCACAGGTCGATGGCCATGATCAGGGTAGCGGGCAACAGTACCCACAGCGCCAGACGGCCCTTGAGGCTGCTGAGCGGATTGAGGCTACGCGGCCACATGGGTCAGCATGTAACCCAGGCCACGCAAGGTGACGATTTGCGCGCCGGTGTTTTCAAGCTTCTTGCGCAGACGAACGATGTAGATTTCCAGGGCGCTGGCGGTGATGGTTTCGTCGAGCGTGCTCAGCTTGTCCGACATTTCCTTCTTCGACACGGTTTTCCCCGGTACGCGGATCAAGAGTTCCATGACCGCGTGCTCACGCGGTGTCAGCGACAATACCTCGCCCCGACAACTGAACTGCCGGGTGTTGGTGTCGTATTGCAGTTCCCCGCAGGCAATGAGCGGGCTGACCTTGCCGCTGGCACGGCGCAGCAGCGAGCGCAGGCGCGCTTCAAGCTCCTGAATGTCGAAGGGCTTGGCGAGGTAATCATCCGCGCCAAGGTTGAGATGTTCGATGATGTCCTGCCGCTTGTCCTGGGCGCTGATGATCAGCACCGGCACGTCGTCATGTCTGTCTCGCAGATGTTTCAGTACCGTCTGCCCCTTCATGCCGGGCAGCATCAGATCGAGCAGGATCGCGTCGTACTGCTGTGTGAGCAGAAAATGCTCGGCCTCCTCGCCGGTAAAGGCCGACTCCACCACATAACCTGATTGCCCGAGCAGCCGACTGAGCCACGAGGAGAGTTCCTGATTATCTTCGACAAGGAGGATTTTCATGACAGCGACCTGCAGATTTTTCTAACTGGACATGAGTGCCTAAGTGTACCCCGAAGTGGTGCCATCGTTGCGGCTTGAACCGCAAAAACGAAGAAAACCCAGCGCTATCCCCAGCATGTCGGCGACACCGCCCATGGTGAGGTTTTGCCGGATGTATTCGCCATCAAGTTGTTCGAGGCAGGCGCGGCAATCGCCTTTCTCGGCGATGATTTTTTCAAGCTGCCGCCCATCGTCCCGGATGCGGGCCAGACCCGCCGGACCGGCGCGGTGCAGGGTGGTGGTGTCTTCGACGCACTGCATCAGGCAGGCGAGCAGGGCGAAGCGGGCGGTTTCCTCGTCGCCGTGGCGTGCCAAAGCCGTCCGGTACGCCGGGAGCGCTTCCTCGAACAGGGCCGGAAAGCCGCGCAGCGTTTCATCGACGATGCCCCCGGCACGGAATTTTTCCCTGGCGCGCTGCCCGTGGGTCGGCTGAACCGGTGCGGTGCGGAAGAAATCAGCGGCCAGCGTCGAGAGGCTGCGGCGAATGGCGGCTTCTTCGAACGATGCCGCGTGCTGGCAGGCGATCAGCAGCATCCCGGAAAGAAAAATGAAACCCTTGTGCGTGTTGGTGTGCAGGCGCTCGTAGAGGCGCTGTTCAGCGGCAATCGCCAGTTGTTTCTGGCACTCGAAAGGCTCACCCGCAATCAGCGAAGTCGCCACGGCATCCAGATATTCACCAACGTAGCCGATGGATTCTTCCATGCGGTCGTAGCTGAGATCCGGGTGGGAGCCATTGTTTTCCTGGTCAACCAGGCCCGGCTTGGGCGTCAGCGCCAGTTCTTCACGTGCGCCCCGGGTCAGACAGGCGGCCAGGTGGCGGAGTGACTGGGAAGAAAAGGGGAAAGAGAAAGGGTACGTCGGCAGGGCACAGGAGATTTGGCGATTTTCTGACGCGGCCTTAACGGAGAGCGGGGTTGCCGCAATCGCTTCTCTCTGCAATTCCTCCTCCTTTTCTCTTTCCAAAAGCAGCGCCTGCGCTTTGGCGATGAGCGCATTGCGATCATGGGCTTGCCGGCGGATGCAGTCGACAGCGGCCTGCTTGCAGAGCAGACAGCGCCGTGGTGGCAAGCCCAGTTCACGCCGTCCGAGCTGGCTACCGTCCGTTGTATAAACGTCGAGGTCGATCAGGCGGGCAGCAGCGTGGCGGGTTTCCAGCGCGATGGCGACCTCTTTGACCGTCCGTGGCGCATGGTCGATCAACAGAATGGCGTAATGGCCGAGGGCATCCTGCCCCTGTTCATGGAGGATGGTCTCGGGGAAATGATCGGCTATTTCTTGCAGCGCCCAGGCAAACAGTGTGGCGGAACCCGGCGGGGATTTCTTGGGCCCCGGCAGGTTGAGTGATAGAAAAGCGGTTGTCTGCCTGCCTTCGTTCAAGGCCCATGACAAGGCTTCGTGACGGGTGTCACGGGCAGTGAGTGCTGTGGAAGGTGAAATGTCAGGCATGGCGCTGGCCGTTTCCGACTCAAGTCAGGCGACAGAGAAAGCGGGCGATGATCGGCCCGGTCAGAATGACCAGGAACAGACGCAAGGATTGTGTCGCCACCACAAAAGGCAGGTCGGTCTGACTGTCCATGGCCAGCAGCAGGACGGAATCCAGCCCGCCCGGGGTGGTGGCCAGATAGGCGGTCAGCGGGTCGCAGGCCGTGAAGTGATGGAGCAGCCAGGAAAAAGTGGCGCACAAGGCGATCAGCAGGAAGGCCGATAAAAACAGCCAGTGGATCATCCGCAAGGCCGAGGCCAACAGTTGCCGATTAAAACCGAGGCCGACGTACCAGCCCAGCAACAGGGAAGCGCCTGTCTGAAAGCAGTTCGGCAACCTGAAATCGACCAGTCCGTTGGCATTCAGGACGGCCCCGACGATCATGCTCAA